>CAZBDS010000223.1:0-3142 GCA_964490735.1 uncultured Acutalibacter sp.
TGCTCTCCACCCATTCCCGGCTCCACGGCTCCAATTCCTACCGGGTGCCCTGGCTGTTCGACGAGGAATCGGTAGACGTGCTGCGGCGGTTCACCAACCTGAAGTGCACCCTGATGCCCTACCTGTTCTCCAGTGCCGTTTACACCCATCAGACCGGCGTGCCCACCATGCGGGCCATGATCCTGGAGTTCCCCGTGGACGAAGCCCATCCCGCGAACTTGCCCTGCACCGACCTGGACCGGCAGTATATGCTGGGCGGCAGTCTGCTGGTGGCCCCCGTGTTCTCTGAAAACGGCGATGTGGACTACTTCCTGCCCGAGGGCACTTGGACCAGCTTCCTGGATAACCGGGTAGTCGAGGGCGGCAGGTGGGTCCGGGAAAACCACGACTTTATGAGTTTGCCTCTGATGGCCCGGGAAAACACTATTATCCCCGTGGGCAGCGATGACCAGAACGTGGAATACGACTACGGCAAGGACCTGACCCTGCACGTCTTTGCCCTGAAGGACAAGGCCTGCGCTGACGTGAAGGACATGTACGGAAACGACATGCTGAAGGTGTGCGCTGAGAACCAGGGCGGCAAGGTCACGATGAAGTTTGACGGCCGGGCCGAAAATCTTGCAGTCCTGCTCCGCAACGTAAATGAAGTAAAAGAGCTTTCCGGCGCCACTGCCGAGAAACACGACTTCGGCACCCTGCTGCGGGTAAACAGCGCCCTGGGCGACGTGACCTTTACCCTGTAAGATATGGCGGAAACTTCTCTTACCCGCTCCTTTTTCCTGCAGGACGCCGTAACGCTGGCCCCTCAGCTGCTGGGAAAGGTGCTCACCCACCGGACGCCAGAAGGGACCGCTTCCGGCAGGATCGTGGAGGTGGAGGCCTACGCCGGGCCCGAGGACAAGGGCGCCCACTCCTTCGGCGGACGCCGGACGGCGCGGACGGAAGTCCTTTACGGCCCGGGCGGCTTTGCCTACGTGTACCTCATCTACGGCTTTCACAGCTGCTTTAATGTGGTGGCCGATCTGGAAGGCCGGCCCCAGGTGGTGTTTATCCGGGCGCTGCAGCCGGTAGAAGGGATGGACCTGATGCGCCGGCGGCGGGGCGTGGAAAAGGCGGAAGCCCTCTGCAGCGGCCCCGGCAAGCTGTGCGCCGCTTTGGGGATCACCCGAGAGCAGTACGGGCTGGACCTGCTGGGAGACACGCTTTTCCTGGAAGACGGCCCGCGGGTGCCCCCGGAACAGATCCTGTGCTCGCCGCGGGTCAACATCGACTACGCGGAGGAGTACCGGGAAAAGCCCTGGCGCTTTTACCTGAAGGACAGCCCCTTTGTGTCCAAGGTGCCGAAGCGTTTTTCCGCAGCGTCGCTTCCATTCACAAAATATAGTAAACGCACTTGAAAATCGCTAAGTACCGATTTTCAAGCAGGCCAGAGCGGGCACGCCCGCTCTGCCGGGTTCAAAAGAGGTAAAACCTCTTTTGAGCTGCGTTAACTATAGCACGGCAAAAGCAGGACCGGGAAACTTTCCCGGTCCTGCGCTGTTATGCCCGCCGGGCCAAGGGCCTTGACTTTCGGAGTGCACGGCCCTATACTGGAACCACTAAACCACAGAGAGGATTCTTATGCTGTTATCTACACAGACTCACATTCTGGGCTGCCGGCACGGCGACGAGCAGGCAGTCCGCCTGCTGGCGGAGGCCGGGTTCGACGCCTACGACTTCAGCTTTTTCCAAATGAGTATCCATCCGGAGGACTACGAGATGTGCGGCCCCGGCTTCCGGGAGTACGCCGCCCGGATCCGCGCCGTTTCCGAGCAAAGCGGCATCGTGTGCAACCAGGCCCACGCGCCCTTTCCCTCCAGCACCGGAGACCCCGAAGAGGACGAGAAAATCTTCCGCTCCATTGTGCGCTCCATGGAGGCCGCGTCCCTGCTGGGCGCCAAGGTCATTATAGTCCACCCGCTGAAACACCTGCCCTATGCCACCGACGCCGAGCGCCTCTTCACCCTGAACATGGATTTCTACCGCCGGCTGATCCCCTATTGCCAGCAGTTCCAGATCCAGGTAGCCTGTGAGAACATGTGGGAGTTAAACTCCAAAACCAACAGGATCATCAACAGCGTGTGCTCCCAGCCCGAGGAGTTCCGCCGCTATTTGGACGAGCTGAACAGCCCCTGGATCGTGGCCTGCCTGGACGTGGGCCACACCGCCCTGACCAGTGAAAGCCTTTCCCACTGTATCCGCACCCTGGGGAAAAAGCATTTGCAGTCCCTGCACGTCCACGACAACGACCTGATCCAGGACAGCCACACCCTGCCCTTTACCCTGAACATCGACTTTCAGGAGCTCACCTCCGCGCTGGCGGAAATCGGCTACGAGGGGGACTTCACCTTTGAGGCCGACATGTTCCTGCAGAAGCTGCCCGTGGAACTGGAGAAGGACGTCCTCCGCTTTATGTGCAAAGTGGGCCGGTATCTCGTTTCCCAGATCGAGCGGTAAAGCGCACCGTCAAAAACAGGCAAAAAAGCTCCCGGTCTCCCGGGAGCTTTTTCTGCTCTATTCGTTTCCTTCCTGCCTTATTTCGTATTCCTCGCGGAAAACTCAGGCGAAGGGGTTTTCGCTCTTGTAGAGCATACCCTTGGGCTGATTGAAGCCGATATCGCCCACGCCCAGGAACTTGAAGACCTCGAAGAACGCCTTGCCGTGATGGCCGAAGGCCACCGCGCCGTGGTGGGGATAATTCTTCTCGATGAGCACATGGCGGTAGAACCGGCCCATCTCCGGAATGGCAAACACGCCGATACCGCCGAAGGAACGGGTGGCAACGGGCAGCACCTCGCCTTGAGCCACGTAGGCGCGCAGCTGGGAATCGGCCGTGCTCTGCAGCCGGAAGAAGGTGATGTCGCCGGGGATGATATCCCCCTCCAGAGTGCCCTGGGTGACCTCCTCGGGCAGGTTGCGGGCCATGATCATCTGATATTTCATGGTGGGCTTGCACAGCTTTTTGGAGCAGGTGTTGCCGCAGTGGAAGCCCATAAAGGTATCGGTGAGGCTGTAGGGGAACTTGCCCTTAATATCCTGCTCATACATGTCCTTGGGCACGGTGTTGTTGATGTCCAGCAGGGTGACGATATCCCCGGAAACG
>CAZBDS010000224.1:0-3141 GCA_964490735.1 uncultured Acutalibacter sp.
ATCCTGGGCACCAGCAATTCCACCAGCCTGCAGGCGAGAGTTAACGCGGCCAATTCCTGGCCTGCCAATTACTTTATCAGTATCCACTGCAATTCCAACGTAAACCCCGCCATCAACGGCTCGGAGGTATACGTCTATCAGGAAAACACCCAGTCTTACTGGCTGGCTCAGCACATTTTAAACGCCCTCACGGCCGAGGTGGGCACCCGGGACAACGGTGTACGGATCAATCCCTCCCTGTATGTCCTGCGCAGAACCAATATGCCCGCCGTTCTTGTAGAGCTTGCCTATCTCTCAAACGCTTCCGACGCCCAGAAGCTCCGGGACGACCCCAGGGCCTTCGCTCGGGGGATCTACAACGGCATTCTCAGCTATTTCGGGTTTTAGCTGTTAGTCGTTATTGGTTAGTTATTCGCGGACGGAAAGGACACAGATCATCGGCTCCTTTCAGAAGGCGACGAAAAGGGCGGCCTTTTAGGGCCGCCCTCCGTTTTGCGCTGTGCTATTTTTGTTCCGGCTTTGAAAGCGCCCCTTCGCCGCCCATCAGGGCCGTCAGCTCCTCGATCCGTTCCAAGGGGAACGGCGGCGCTGTCAGCGGCTTTAAGGCGATGGACATCAGCTTCATGGGGTTGTCGTCCGCCGCCACCCGGTTGGAGCTGAGCTTGCCGCACCGGCGGCACCGGTGGATCACGGCCCATTCGCCGTTTTTCCGCACCCAGACCCCCACCGGCTCCATGATCCCTCCGCAGTCCGAGGCCCGGTCGCCGGGCTCGTCGTCCACGTGAAGGCTATGAAGGCAGTTGGGGCAGTGGTTCCGGTGGTCCGTCCCCGCTCCTCCCGGGGACACGGGCCTGCCGCAGACCTTGCAGACAAAGGTCTCGTCGCAGGGGTGGTTCTTGTAATAGCCTTTTTCGAACTGTTTTCTTTTGTTTTCCCGATTCAAGGGAATTCCTCCTAAAGCATCAATCGTGATCACTTATGGGAGGTTTCTCGCCGTTTTTTGGATTTGCGTAAGCCTCCCGGTTCACACAATCTCAAACACCTTATTCATCTTCTTCATAAATCATTCTCCTTTACAGTGGAAAAATCGCGGCTTCCGGGCGTTGTCCCACCGCCGTCCGGCGCGCCGCATGCTTTTTGTATATCACAGTTTCCGGCGAAAGTCAAGAAGCTTTGGCCCGCCGTACAGCAAAAGCCAGCACAGCCCCGCGATCAGGGGAATGCCCAGAAGATAGCCGGGCGTCCCCCACAGGGTCTCGAACCAGCTTAAGGGGTTGCCCTCCCCCGCGTAGCTTAAAAACATGAAATTGGTGCCGAAGGCCCGGTTAAAAAGGCAGGCTCCCACCACTGCCAGCAGGCAGAAGGGCAGAGCCTTCAAAAGCCTTGCAAAGCGGGGCCGAAAGCCGCCACAGAGCAGCAGCACCGGGTAGAGCAGCAGCAGGATATGGGCGGTGAAGCTGTGAATGCACAGGGCGTTTCGAAGGGGCAGATAAGCCCAGCCCGGAAAAATCAGGGCGAAAAAGGCCCCCGGCAGGCACACCGCGTACAACACTTCCCTGAGGGAATCCCGGGGCTTTACGGCGTCCGCCGCGATGAGGAAGATGTTGATGCTGCACAGGTGCAGGGGCAGAAAATCCAGCCGGAACCGGCCGGTGGCCAGCGTGACGGCATATTTAAAGAGCTCGTCCAGCACCAGCAGCGCCGCCAGCACCCGGCGGCAGCCCAGGCGCTTGTCCTCTCCCCAGCCCCGGTATTTTACGCCCAGCAGCACACAGAGAGCGGCAGCCAAGACAAGCCAGGAAAGGTGGCCGCTGCCGAACAGGGCAAAGCCCACGCCCTCCGGCACCGTAAAGCCCGTATCCCAGAAATATACCACGTTTCCACCCCGCTTTCTTTGGGTTAACTATAAGAGGAGCTCCCCCCCTTGTCAAGCGAAAAGAGGCGAATCTCCCCGTGTGCATAGACGAAAGCCCCCCGCCTGTGCGAAGGGCTTTTTCCAAAAGCTCACAAATTATTTCTGTCTTTCCCCATGAAAGCCTCGATCTCGTCGGGGTCGCGGAGCACGCCCTCGGACAGAACTTCGCAGCCGGTCTCGGTGATCAGCAGGTCGTCCTCGATGCGGATCCCGATCTCCCACTCGTCGATATAAAGGCCGGGCTCGTCCGTGATGACCATGCCGGGTTTCAGGACGGAGCCGTCCCGGCCGCTCACGTCGTGAACGTCGATGCCCAGGGGGTGGGACACGCCGTGCATGTAGTATTTGCCGATCTCGGAGGGATCTTTGATCAGGCCCAGCTCCATGCAGCCCTGGGCTAAAATCTCGCTGCAGCGGACCTGCAGGTCCCGGAAGGTCAGGCCCGGCTTTGCCATGGAGGCGATCTCCCGGTTGGCCTTCAGCACCGCCTGGTACACCCGGCGCTGGCGGTCGGTAAACTTCCCGTTTACGGGGTAGGTGCGAGTGATGTCGGCGCAGTAGCCGTCCACCCGGGCGCCCAGGTCCAAAAGCAGCAGGGAGCCGTCTTCGCAGCAGTCCCGGTTGGTACCGTAGTGGAGCATGGTGCCGTTGGGGCCGCTGCCCGCGATGGTGGGGAACGCCATGCCGTCGGCGCCCAGAAACTGCACGGTGTACTCAAAGTCCGCCTGGGCCTGGTATTCCATGCGGCCGGGGGCCAGATGGGCCATCACGTTTTCCAGGGCCTTGCCCGTCACACCGATGGCCTTTTTGATGAGGGCAACTTCCCCCTCGTCTTTGCAGGACCGCAGCCCGGCCACGATGGGAAACAGGTCCTTTAGCTGCATGGCGGGGTATTTCCCGGCAAATTCCCGGGCCTTTACCAGATTGTAGTCGGGCAGGTCCTCTCCCCGGCAGCGGTTGCAGTCGAAGTAGAGATGGTCGGGGCAGGCCCCCAGCAGCCGGTCCATGCGGCCCTCAAAGGCAGCGAGGTACAGCACCTCGTCCACCTGGGAGATCTCCTTTGCCTCCTCCGCGCTTACCCGCTTTCCCGTCCAGCGCACGGCCAGGGGGTCGGCCTCCTCGATAAACAGAAAGCTTTTGGGCTCGCCCTGGAGCTTCGTCATCACCAAAATCATGTTCTCCCGGCGCAGGCCGGTGAGGTAAAAGAAGTTGTGGTTGGGCTCGAA
>CAZBDS010000225.1:0-3125 GCA_964490735.1 uncultured Acutalibacter sp.
ACAGAGCGGCGACCTGGTGGTGATCACCGCCGGCATGCCCCTGGGGGTATCCGGCACCACCAACATGATGAAGGTCCATGTGGTGGGACATGTGCTGCTCACCGGCCAGGGGGTCACGGAAAAGTCTGTTTCCGCCAGGCTGTGCGTGTGTAAAAAGCTTTCCGACGTGGCGAAAAGCTTTCACGACGGAGATATCCTGGTGGTGCCCGAAACAGATAATTCCATTGTGGAGCAGCTGCGCTGCGCCTCCGGTATCATCACCGAGCAGAAGGGCCAGAATACTCACGCGGCCATTGTGGGCCTGGCCATGGATAAGCCCGTGATTACCGGCTCGGAGTACGCAACCGATATTCTGAAAAGCGGCTCGGTGGTCACCCTGGACGCCAAGACCGGCAGGGTCAGCGCGTGTTAAACAAAAAACGACTTCCCTTTCGGGAAGTCGTTTCATATCTTCATGTCTTTTCCCGAAAATCCTTCAGCCGCGTTTCCCAGGCGGCCCGCAGCTCGTCCTCAAAAGCCAGCTGCGGGTTTTCCACGCCCATGCGGGAAAGAAGGTACAGGGTGAAATCGGGGTTCAAAATCAGCAGCGGACCCAGCAGATAGGTGCCGAAAAAGTTGTTTTTCCGCACGCCCTCAAAGCTGCACTTTTTGTGGAGCCCCACGCCCTTTTCTACCTGGAACAGCCCTTCCAGCTCCTTTTCCGGGTAGGCCATGGTAAACTGGGACTTAAAGCCCATCAGCTCCCTGCCCTGAAAGCTGCCTAAAAAGGTGCTGTTGTGCCGGTGCATCATGTCCCGCTTGGCAAACAGGGGCAGAAGCTTTAACCCCTCGATCCTGCTGCCGTCCTCGTTTTCGATATAATCCCCCAGCACCTCCAGGGCGTTGCCGGTGAACAGGAACACCGTGCCGCCGTCGATCAAGGCCTGGATTTTCTCCCGGTGGGGCAGAAATTTTTGGATGACCAGCTCCTGGACGCGCTCCGTCATGGGGCCCAGGTAGACGAGGTTTATGGGCTCAGAGAGAAACCGGGGCTCATCTTCCAGAGAGGTTTCCAGAAATTCCGCCTCCGGAAGGCATTTTTGCAGATAGCGCAGATTGCTTACGTCACCGAACAGGTTGCAGACCTCGGGGAACAGGATCTCAATTTTCACAGGGTTTCCTCCTTCCCTTCGGCGGACTCCTTTTCAGGGCTTTCCGCTAGCATGGCTTCCACCTGTTCTTTTACCCGGTTGGCAAGGCCGATGGTGTACACGTCATAGAGAATGAACACCGCGTCCACGTCCCGGGGCCGTACCAGGGACGACGCCTGCTCGTTGTCGGCGGTGTGGGAAAGGCGCTCTTTCGGCACGCCCGCCAGCAGCAGCCGGACGTACACGTCGGAATGCCGGGCGCCAGAAGCCACGATCTGGGGAATGTTTTCGTCGTTCAAAAACTCGAAATCCGTGTCGTACAGCCAGGAGATGTTTTCCACGGAATGCTTGGCGTCAAAATAGTCGTCCAGAAACAGGATCACCGCTTTTTTTCCGGGATAGTCCCGGATATTCTCAAAGGCCCGGGAGCAGGCGATGGGGTTTTGCCCCTTTGCCAGGTGCAGAATGACCTTCCGGCCCCCCACTTCTTCCTCGCTGTAGCGGGTCTGGCTGATGGAGAGCTTGTCCATCGAGGCGGCGATCTGTTCGGGAGTAAGGCCGAATTCCGACAGGAACGCGATAGCCGACAGGGCGTTGTACACGTTGATGGTGCTCTGGTTGGGCAGAGGGAACCGGTGCTCCGTGCCCTTCACGCTGACCGTCATCTGGTGGTTTTCCCCGTCTATGGCGGTCACCCGGTAATCCCCGTCGGGGGAGCGGAAGCCGCACTTCTCGCAGTGGGCCCTGCCAATGTGATGGTAGCGGATAAAGTCCCAGGAAAGCCGGGCGCCGCAGCGGGGGCAGGCGGTCACGTCCCGGACGATGTTGTGGGATTGGTTGGTTTCCCCCTCCCTGCGGTCGATGGAGAAATACACCCGGGGGGCCTGGTCAGCAGAGGCCTCCAGCCCGTATTTCAGGCCTGCGCAGAGCAGGTCGTCGGCGTTTAAGACCAGCCGGGTGCCGTCGGGAATATAGCGGTTTAAGATGTCCAGGATAAATTCCATGTGGGCGTTGCGCTTGTAGGAATCCCGGAAAATGTTGGTGCACAGCAGCAGGTCCGGCTTGATGTAGGGCAGGATCCGGGGAGAGCTGCGCTCGTCCAGTTCGAAAACGGCCAGGTCCTTTTTGGGCCTGCCGAAAAAGGTGGAGTTGGCGATGAGGGACGAGGCCAGGCCCGTGGCCACATTGGTGCCGGAGCGGTTGCACACAAAATCGTAGCCCTGGTCTGCAAGCACGTCCTCCACCATGTTGGCCACGGTGGTTTTGCCGTTGGTGCCGGTAATGCCGATCACGGTTTTGGGCCGGGGCATGCGGCCCAAAAAGTCCGGGCACAAAATGATGGCCCAGGACCCGGGCATGGAGGTGCCCTTGCGCCCGATCAGGCTCAGTACCAGCGCTGTTCCTTTGGCAAAAAACAGCGCGAAGTAAAAGCGAAGGTTTCGTTTCATACAAACAGCTCCCGTTTCTGCTTTATTTCAGCGTGTCCAGTATAGCAAAAATCCAGTTCCTTTTCAACCCCGCCCCAGGGGACCCGGCAGCGTAAAAGCCTTTGGCTTCTGCGGGGGAACGGAAAAAGCTTTTCGGGGCGGCCTTGTGCCCTTGACGGCCGCCTGGATTTCAGGTATCATAGAAACAATACAAAATTATTCCCCAGGAGGAGTCTCATATGAAAACTTTGCCCGTTGCCGTACAGGTTTATTCTGTCCGTGAAGACGCTGAGAAGGAGTTTCGCGGCACTATGAAGAAAATGAAGGCGCTCGGCTACGACGGCGTGGAGCTGGCCGGCCTGTACGGCCTGACGCCCGCCGAGGTCCGCGCCGCCATCGAGGAGGCGGGGCTGAAGGCCCTTTCCGCCCACGTTCCCTTCCAGGAGCTGGCGGCGGACATGGAGGGCACCGTCCAGAAGTATGTGGAAATCGGCGTGGAATACATTGCCATTCCCTATCTGATGGAGGAGGACCGCCCCGGCACCCCTAAATTTGAGGGCAACGTAAA
>CAZBDS010000226.1:0-3121 GCA_964490735.1 uncultured Acutalibacter sp.
TGTGCCACCGGCCCCGGGTGGCGGTGTTCGACGAGCCCCTGGTGGGCCTGGATCCCCACGCCATCAAGGAACTGAAAACCATTTTCCGAGAGCTGAAGGACGACGGCGTATCCGTGCTCATCAGCACCCATATGATCGACTCGGTAGAGGATTACTGGGACGTGGCGAACATTATGATGAAGGGCAGGTTCGCCGCCACAAAGATCAATGGCGATGAAGACGGAAAATCCCTGGAAGAGCTGTTCTTCGAGATCACGGAAGGCAGCCGGGAGGACGCGCAATGAAAAGTCCCCTCTTCTACTTGACGGCCGTCAAGCTGAAAAATCAGATCAAGGCTGTTTTCAAAACGCCCTCTAAGTTGATTTATGCCCTGTTTCTGGCAGCTATGCTGGCCCTGGTGGTCTTTTCCGGCAACATGAGCGAAATGGAACCCGGGGAGACCTATCGCAGCCTTTCAGAACTTTCTGCCATTCTCACCGCCTTTTACACCGTCATGTTCGCCATGGTGCTGATTACCGGCAGCACGGGAAACGCTTCCATGTTCACCTTGTCGGACGTGTCCCTGCTGTTCCCCTCCCCCATCAGCTCCAAAGCCATTTTATTCTACGGCCTGCTCCGGCAGATGGGGCTTTCCCTGCTGCTGGGCTTTTTCCTGCTGTTCCAGTACGCCTGGCTCCATCAGCTTTACGGTATTGCTCCCATAGCGCTGGTGACCATCGTGGTGTGCTACGCCCTCACCCTGTTTCTGGCCCAGCTGTGCACCATGACGGTGTATGTGTACACCAGCGGCAAGGAAAACGCCGGGCGCTCCATTAAGCTGTGCGTATACGGGGCGGCAGTCCTCTATGTGCTTGCCGCCGCTTTCACCTGCCGGGAACCGCTGACCGCCGTTCTTTCCGGCAGCCGGGATTTTGAGCCCCTTCTGGGCGCGGCCTCCGGCTTCTTTTCCACCTTCCCCGGCCTGCTGTTCCCCATTTCGGGCTGGTCCGCCGCCGTGGCCGGAGGGATTCTCCGGCAGGATTGGATCACCCTGGCAGCAGGGCTGGGGCTGATCCTGGTCTTCGCCGCAGTTATGGTGCTGCTGATCGTCAGGGCAAAGAACAACTATTACGAGGACGTTCTTCAAACCGCAGAAACCGCCCAGTCCGCCATTACGGCCCAGAAGGAAGGGCAGCTTCAGGAAGCGGTCCCCAAAAAGGTAAAAGTGGGAAAAACCGGCCTCCAGAAGGGCTGGGGCGCTTCCGCCCTCTACTACAAACACAAAGTGGAAAACCGCCGGAGCGGCGTGTTCCTCCTCTCCAATATGTCCCTGCTGTTCGCAGTCATCATCATTGTCATGTCCTTCTTCCTGCGGGGGATCGATGAGGAGGACCCGGGCGCGTCGCTTGTAGGCGTCTTTGCCATGGCCACCTATATGCAGCTTTTTTCCAGCGCTTTGGGGCGCTTTAACCGGGAGCTGACAAAGCCCTATATCTATCTTGTCCCGGAGCCGCCCCTGAAAAAGCTTTTGTACGCCTTACAGGAAAGCCTGATCGCCGACTGCGTGGAAGCCGTGCTCCTCTTTATCCCGATCAGCTTTATTTTGGGGCTGACGCCTCTGGATACGGTCCTGTGCATGGTCTGCCGTGTTTCCTTTGCCCTGCTGTTCACCACCGGCAATATCCTGGTAGAGCGGGTCTTCGGCACGGTGAGCAGCAAAGCGCTGATCTTTTTCTTCTATTTCCTGTGCCTGCTGCTGATGGCCGCCCCGGGGATCCTGGCGGGAGCCGCCCTGGCCATTGCCGCCGGTTTGGAGCAGATCGGCATGTTCCTGGGCATGGCGGCGGTCAATGTGGCAGTCTCCCTTATCGTGCTCTACTTCTGCCGGAACCTGCTGCAATACGCGGAGCTCAATAACCGGTAAAACTCCTATGGATATAAAAGAACGGTCCCCCCTGCTTTGGGGGACCGTTCTTTTTTGCTGCTATATCTTTGCGTTACTGTCCGATCCACTCGCACAGGCGCTTAAAGATCGCCGCCGCCTGACAGCGCTGGGTCTGGGAGCGGGGATCGATGGTCGAGGCGTTGTGTCCGGTGATCAGGCCGGCGGCACTGGCCCAGCTCAGGGCCTCTTCGGCATAACCGTCGATCAGATCTTTGTCCGCGTAGCCGGAAAGGTCGCCCCGGGCCCCGGTGTATAAGCCCCGCCAGTTGCAATAGCCGTAAAGGATCGCCGCCATCTCCTGACGGGAAACAGGCCTGTCAGGCTGGAAGGTGCCGTTGGCATAGCCGCCCACAATGCCGGCCTGCTCCGCCCAGTTCACCGCGTCTGTGTAGTACCTGCCCTCCGGCACGTCGGAGAAAGGCGGGCCCTCCTCCTGCAAAACCACGGGGGGCTCTCCGGACATGCGCCACAGAATGGAGACCAGCTGCCCCCTGAGAAGGGGCGCTTTGGGAGAAAACCACTCTTTCCCGGTGCCTTTCATCAAGCCCGCCTGGCTGACGTACCGCACGTCCTCAGCGTACCACAGGGTCTCCCACACGTCCTGGTAGCCCTCCACCAGCGGGGCCGGAGGCTCGGAGGGGGCAAATTTGATCAGCACAAAGCTGGAATCGTCCTCGTCCCACATCTGGCCGATGTGGAGCCGGCCCGAGGCGTTCTGCCAAACCTTGTCTTCCTTTGAGGTGTTTCCCCAGAAGATCATCAGGTGATTGTCCTCGTCCCAGCCACCCCAGCAGTCCGTCCAAAAGCGGAGCACCAAGTCACCCTTTTCCGCCTTGCCGCTATTCAGCAGCGCCGCCTTGCTGGGGAAAGCGTAGGAAATGATCTTGCCCTTTTCGGCCAGGCTCATGTAATTGCTGGCAGAGGCAAGGCCGTCGTGGGGCAGGCCGCTGCCCCAGCGGGTATACCGGTCGCTGGAGCGCATCACCTGCTGGACGGCCGCCGTATTCATGCCGCACTTGCGCAGCACATAGGCCACAAAGCCCGCGCAGTTGGTCCCCGGCGCGCCGTTATAGGAAGTATCCCCTCGGGGAGACTGCCAGTCCCCGCCCACAAAGGGTGTGTTCCAATAATAATTGTCGTGTTCGTGGGCGGAAAGCTCCGCCACCACCTTTTTCCGGGTCACGCCGAACCGGTCCA
>CAZBDS010000227.1:0-3121 GCA_964490735.1 uncultured Acutalibacter sp.
TTTTCCCGATGGGATTTATCCAGCGCATTTGCCATGCGGAAAATGGCTGCCAATTTTGAGACCACCAGCTTCTCCTTGTTGGGCATCTGGGAAAAATCCGGATTTTCCTCAACGGAAAGATCATCGGAAATACTGCCGGCCACAAAGGCAACCTCCAGAACCTCGGTGTGACTGAGCCCAAACAGATCCATTCCGCGGATCAGGTCGAAAGTACATTCGTTGTGCTGCCGCACGCTGACAAAACTTCCGCAGCTGTGCAGAATGGAAGCAAGCTCCAGAATCAGCCGCTTGGAAACGTCCAGGCCGTGGATCTTTTTCAGCTTGTCAAAGATCCGGCAGGCGCTGCCGCAGATATAATGGGAATGTTTCAAATCGCAGCCGAAACGCCGAGCGGTGGACTCGGCGCAGGCCAGCGCGCTTTCCCTGGAATAGCGGAGGCGTTCCGTTTCCGCCTTCGGGGCAAGAACGCAGCGGATCACCGCTTCGGAGATATCGGCCGCAGGGGAGTAGACGGTGGCGGCATCGGGGCAAAACCGCAGCATCGCCTGATAGATGGACAGCGCGGCATACAGCAGGGCCGCCTGCCCTTCCTTAATTCCGTAACGGACGCCGATGCTTTCCGGGGTCAGGGAACGGATCGAGCTGTAGAGATTCCTGAGGGAGCCGGTGCCGATTTCATACACGCGTCCGGAAAGCTTGGCGCCGCAAAGCCTTGCAATGATGTCGATTTGGGAACCCGTAAGGATCAGATGGTCCACCGTGAAATCGGAAAGAGCTACCCGGTTCAGGATCGTATCCAGGTATTCCTCGGTGATCGCGTGGAAGTCTTCCGTGGAGCTCTGTATGCCCTGCAGCACATCGTAAAGCTTCAAAGCACCCATGGAGATATTCTGGGAGTAAAGGATCTTCGTACCGTCAAATACGGCGATACCGATGCTGCCCGAACCCACATAGGCAATGACCGAATTGCCCTTTTGCAGGCATTCCGCGTTTTTCAGCTTCTCGATGACCTCGGCATAGATATAGGATTTTTCCTGGCTGTCCTCCAGCACAGTCACCTCCAGGCCGTTTCGGACCCGAAGCTGATCGGTAACTAGCGAACGGTTTCGGGCCTCCCGCAGAGCAGTGCAGGAAATGACCTTAAGCTTTTGAATATTGTAGGAAAGCAGCGCCGCGGAAAATTTATCCAGAACCATGGACAATTCCCGCAGGCTTTCAAAGCTGATGGAGCCCTTTTCAAACACGTCGTGGCCCAGCCGGACGGGATACTCTAAACTGTCCAGTGTGACCAGCTCTCCCTTTGCGAGCTGGGAGATCCGCATGCGCACATTGTTTGTACCGATCTCGATGACGGCCGCCGCGTTGGCAGTGCTTTTTTTGTTCAAGCAAATCCCTCCAAAAACGCCGCGGGTCTGCGGCGGATTTAAGCGGTATATTTATTTCATTATAGCAAAAAAATAAAAAAGATTCAAATCATCTTTTGGAAAAAACGTCCTGTTTTCACTGTTTTTTTCCGGAAGGAAAAATTTTTGGAAAAAGGGTTGATTTTTTTCGCTTATTTCGATATAATATTAAAGCCGTAAGGATACGGAGAGGTATTCTAATGGTAAGGAGCCACATTGGAAATGTGGTGTGCCGCAAGGCATTGTGCGTTCGAGTCGCATCCTCTCCGCCACGTCGCCGCAAACGCTTTTGAGTTTGCGGCGATTTTCTTTGTGGAACGGAAAGAAATTTCCCGTTCTTTTCTTTTTTCTTGCAAAGCAGGGCGGTTTGCAATATAATGTGAAATGCATGATGGCTTCGGAAGGGAAAGTGGGAAAATGTCCAGGGAAGTGAAGGCTGAACTCACCAATTTGTGCATGGTGTATGACGGCAGCAGAGTTTTGGTGCAGAACCGCCGGAAAGAGCACGGTTGGCCGGGCGTTACCTTTCCGGGCGGCCACATAGAGCCCGGAGAGTCCATCACGGATTCCGTGATCCGGGAGGTTTACGAGGAAACGGGGCTGACGATTTCCTGTCCCCGGCTCTGCGGCTTGAAAAACTGGATCCAGGATGACGGTGGACGGTACATCGTGTTTCTCTTTCAGTGCGATAAATTTTCCGGAGAATTGAAGCCTTCGGAAGAAGGGGAGGTCTTCTGGGCAGAGCGAAACGAGCTGCCCGGTATGAATCTTTGTAGCGGTATGGAGGAAACCTTTGAAGTCTTCTTTCAGGATTCTTTAAGTGAATTGTTTTACGACCGGTCGTCCCCCGAGGAAGATTGGAAAGTCGTTTTATCATAAGGAAAGGAAAGTGGCTGTAATCATGAGAAGAAACAACATTGCTGATTTTTACCGGGATTTAGACGCCTATGCCGGCAAAACAGTGACCGTCTGCGGCTGGGCCCGTTCCATTCGCGATTCCAAAACCCTTGGCTTTATCGACCTGAACGACGGCTCCTCCTTCAAAGGCGTACAGGTGGTGTTTGAGGACGGAAAGATCGAAAATTTCAAGGAGATCGCCTCCCAGAACGGCGGCGCCGCTCTGGTGGTCACCGGCACGCTGTTGGCGACTCCCGAGGCCAAGCAGCCCTTTGAGATCCACGCGGAAAAGATCGAGGTGGAGGGCCCGTCTTCTCCCGAATATCCCATGCAGAAAAAGCGCCATACGGTGGAGTACCTCCGCACGGTGGCCCATCTGCGCCCCCGCACCAACTTGTACAGCGCCGCGTTCCGGATCCGTTCCGCCGCAGCTTTTGGAATCCACAAATTCTTCCAGGAGAACGGTTTTGTCTACTGCCATACCCCCATTATCACCGCCAGCGACTGCGAGGGTGCTGGGGAGATGTTCCAGATCACCACGCTGGATCTGGATAACCTGCCTACAACCGAGGACGGCTCCGTGGACTACAAGCAGGATTTCTTCGGCAAGAAGACTTCGCTTACGGTTTCCGGACAGCTGGAGGTGGAGTGCATGGCCCAGGCTTTTGGCAAGGTGTACACCTTTGGGCCCACTTTCCGGGCGGAAAATTCCAACACCACCCGCCATGCCGCGGAATTCTGGCAGATCGAGCCGGAGATCGCCTTTGCCGACCTGAACGACGATATGGACGTGATTGAAGCGGCGGTAAAGTCCGTAATCC
>CAZBDS010000228.1:0-3101 GCA_964490735.1 uncultured Acutalibacter sp.
TACTTTTATCAACAGATACGAAAACATATAATAAACATTGTCTTTATACTTATAACCTTTACAATTCAAGTGCATATACATCAAAGAATTGTTCCAAACAAAGTGACTATTATTATGCCTTTCATGCGAAACATGATATAGAAGGAATTGTTGGGGCATCCGGAATCCCAAGATCCGGAAATGCACATGAAAGAATTGGCTTAAATAATGGAACAGCACTTATGCTCTGTGCAGATGGAACAATCCATATAGATTATTGTGAAAACAATAACATAATAATAAAAGGGGATACATGGAGAAAATATGGTCTTGAGTATACAATGGGCCACATGGGAAATGATAAATTAGTAGTAATGACGACAAAAAGAAAAGAAATATCAAATAATAGAGGAGGTATAAATGTTGTCTACGATATTAACCTTGTATTTTATAAATTAGAAAATGGTATTTGGAAATTTCATTCTGTCGTAGAATTTCCAGAAAAAAATGTAGATTACTATACTAGTAAATTTATTTCGGTAGATGATAAAACAATAGCCTTTAATATCGGAAGCGGATTATATCTCATAAAATTTGAATAAAATAAGAGTAAGAAAAATGCTCTTTTTTTATTT
Source organism: uncultured Acutalibacter sp. (assembly GCA_964490735.1). GTDB lineage: Bacteria > Bacillota > Clostridia > Oscillospirales > Acutalibacteraceae > Acutalibacter. The sequence continues at coordinate 615 of CAZBDS010000228.1, forward strand.
TTGAAAGCTTTATTCTAAAAAATTATTTTTAGTAGAATTATGTTTTATTAAAAATAAAAAAATTCTTTAATTTTAACTTTGCCAAACATTATTTTTTATAAAAACTTAAAAAACAAATCTTCGTTTTTTCTATTAAGTATGCTACAATCATATTAAAGATAGAGAGATGGTTGTATGAAAAAAGGATTTACCATGATAGAACTTCTAGGAGTCATCGTGATACTAAGTATTTTACTAATTATAGCAGTCCCTATATATAATCATGCTGGAGAAAGTATCAATAAAAGTCTTTATGAAAGTAAGATAAGAGAAGTATTATCGAAAAGTGAAACCTATGCAGAAGAAAACGGAAAAATGGTTTTTGATATCAAAAAATTAATCCATGAAGGAAGACTTACTGCAGATAATGAATTAGAAGAATTTCTAGATCCGAGAAATGGCAGGAATATGGCATGTGATATTATTAATGTTAGTTATGAAGAATCTTATCATGCAAGTGTAAGAGAAAGTGAAGTCTGTTATACCGAAGAAGAACTAGAAAGCATGTATGGAATGGCTCATTTAAAAATTGTAGATGAAGAAGGAAAAGAAATTTCTCATCAAGAAGATACCAATTGGCTAAAAGAAAACAAAGTATATGTGACTTATGAACTTCATAATGAAAATGCCGAGGTAGAATCCTTAATTTGGAATGGAGAGCAAGAAATACATTGTGAAAAAGAAAAACTAGCCAATTGCTCCCGTTATGAAGTAAGTGCAAATAGTATTAAAAGTGTACTAGTAAATTTAAGGATTACCATGAAAATCAAAGAAGCATTGATTACGAGTCAAATTAGTAAAGAAGTAAACCTAGACATTCAAAGACCAAGAGTAATAGATGGAAGTGTCAATGTAAATAATGAACTGTCGACTGCTAATAATAGAAGAGTCGATTTTGAAATTACAGATGGTGGAGGATCTGGAGTAAAAGAGTATGCGATTGTGAAAGAGCGTACTTGCAAAGGGACAGAATATAATCAAAAGAAAAAAAGTACAAGCGATGGAATCCAAACCGAATACTTAGAAAATGGCGATTATTATATCTGTGTTGAAGATAAAGTAGGAAATCGAACCAGTGATGAAGATTTAGAAAATGTTGTAAATCAAATTCATGTCAGTAATATCGATAAAGGAAGTCCTGTGATCCATGAGTTTTCGATACGTTCAAGAGAATCCTATAAAAGTTTAAAAACTGTATTAACCATAAATAGTAGTGATGATAATGGAATAGAAAACCTAAAAATGTGTATATCAAATACTGGTTACTTAAAAGATTGTGCATGGGAGAGATATAATAGAACGAAAAACTGGGATTTACCGGGATCCTTAGATGGAGTAGAAAGAACGGTGTATTTAAGTATACAAGATGCTTCTGGAAATATCACAAAGAGGGAAGCCAAATACACTCCCTATAAAGAATGTAGTAGTACCAATAAAGTTACTGTTGGAGGTTTTGGAGCATGCAGTGTTCAATGCGGAGGTGGAGTTCAATATCAAAATTATGAAAACAAAGATAAAAATACAGGAAAAGTATGTAGTACTGGAAAAAACTCACAAGTTTGTAATACCCAAAGTTGTGCGCCAACAATTACTCGGGTAGGAGACTATTTAACAGGGCTGCTTGTTCCGTTAAACAATCATCAATTTTTGGAATTTCAAGATGCAATTGATTGGTATGGTGGTGGAAGGAAAAAAGAATGCAGCAGTTGTTACTATTCAAGCGTTACAGGAAGAGTAATAAACATCAATAATCTATCTGTAAGATATGAAACACCACAAGTACTTACCAATGGTAGAAAAGCTCTTGGAGCAGGAGATAGTGCTGTAGTAAGAGTAGATGATAATACAGTAATTTTCTCAGGAGCTAGTTATTATCATTATAGCGATAGTGGATCAAAACGTGCTCAGTATGGAGCTATGACAATAAAAGTAAATGGCAATAAAATGTCAGTAGTAAATTCAAAAATATATGAAGAAGGCGGAACGAAATATTGGGATGGCTTAGTTGGAATTAGTCACAAAAAAGGTTCTTCTACAGCGTCCATACTTTTATCAACAGATACGAAAACATATAATAAACATTGTCTTTATACTTATAATCTTTATAATTCAAGTGCATATCCAAGCAAAAATTGTTCCAATAAAAGCGACTATTATTCAGCGCACAATGCAAAGTTTGACATTGAAGGAAATGTAGAATTTTCAGGAATATCAAGAGATCCAGAAGCAAGTCAAAGAATCGGTCTAAACAATGGAACGGCCATTATGCTCTGTCGTTATTCAAGTTCTACAGGAGTAGTATGGAGTGAACCAGGAATCTATGCTGAGAGCTGTGGAAGAAGCGATAAAGCAATAATCAAAGCGGAAACTTGGAGAGACTATGGCCAAGAATCTAGCATAGGGCATATGGGAAACGATAAAATAGTAGTAATGACTTATCAAAGAAAG
>CAZBDS010000229.1:0-3098 GCA_964490735.1 uncultured Acutalibacter sp.
GCCTGCGGCAGGCTGATGTGCTGCCTGAAATATGAGCAGGAAGCCTATCAGGATCTGCTGCGGACCACCCCCAAGGTGGGAGCGTTGATCTCCACTTCCGACGGCAAGGGCGTGGTCGTTGACCAGAACCTGCTGACACGGGAGCTTACGGTCCGCCTGGAGAAGGATCCGGACGCCGCCCCCAAGGTGTACAAGGTCCAAGACGTCAAAGTCCTGCGGGACGGGAAGATCAAGGTGGACAAAAAGGAAGCGGAGCAGCTGAAGAATCTGGAAGAGTAAAAAGTGTTGCATTTTTGAAGAAATGTGTTACAATTGAAATGCATAAATCCCTTATGCATAAACTTTCATGGAGGTGTTTCACATGCCTTATGTAATCAGTGATGAGTGCATCGCCTGCGGCGCCTGCGCCGGGGAGTGCCCTGTAGGGGCCATTTCCGAGGGCGACGGCAAGTACGTGATCGATCCCGATACCTGTGTTTCCTGCGGCGCCTGCGCCGGGGTTTGCCCCGTCGGCGCTCCCCAGGAGGGCTAATCGATCCAGTACGGACATACCGAAAAGCGGAATCCGGGGCAGGAGGTCTCTCCCGCTCCGGTTTCTTCTTTTTTATACAAAGGGTTTGCAGGGCCGGAAAAGGGGAAAAGCATGGAAGGAAAGCATTCAGAGATTCGCGCCGAGGCTTTGGGCCCGGGCTGTCATGTGCTGGTGACGGCGGAGCACCGCTTTACCACCGACACCCTGCTGCTGGCCGATTTTTCCATGCCCCGGCCCGGAGAACGCTGCGCCGACCTGGGCACGGGCTGCGGGACGATCCCCCTGCTGTGGAGCGCCAGGGGCAAGCCGGAAAAGGTGCTGGCCATCGAGCTGCGGGAGGACGCAGCCGCGCTGGCAGCCCGTTCTGTAGAGGAAAACGGGCTTTCCGAAAAAATTGCCGTGCTCTGCGGGGACGTGCGGGAGTACCGGACTTGCCTGCCCCACCAGGGGCTGGACCTTGTTGCCTGCAATCCCCCCTATTTTCCCCTGGGCCGGGGGGCGGCGGGAGAAGGCAGCCGGAAAACCGCCCGGCACGAAGAGACTCTGACATTAAGCGATTTAGCGGCCGCGGCGAAATACGGCCTGAAATGGGGCGGGCGGCTGTGCCTGTGCCTGCCTGCGGAACGGCTGCCGGAAGCCATGGCGCTTTTCTGCGGCGTCGGGCTGGAACCCAAACGCCTGCGCCTGGTGCAGTCTCAGCCGGAAAAGGCCCCCTATCTGTTTTTGCTGGAGTGCCGTTACGGCGGCGGGCCGGGCCTTGCCGTGGAGCCCACCCTGTTTTTGAGGGACGCCGCGGGAGAATCCACGGCGGAGCTTGTAAAAATCTACGGCGATTATGCCCTGTAGCCTTCGGGAAAGGAGAAATCGGGAATGGAGCTGGAAAAAGGCGCGTTATATGTGGTGGGCACGCCCATCGGAAACCTGGAGGATTTTTCCCCCAGGGGGGTGGAGACCTTGCGGCAGGCAGATTTCATCGCCGCCGAGGACACCCGGGTGACGGTAAAGCTCTTAAACCGGTTTGGGATTAAGAAGCCCCTGTTCAGCTATTTCGAGCACAACAAGCTCTCCCACGGCGAAGCGATTTTGCAGCGCCTCCGGGCCGGGGAAACCTGCGCCCTTGTCACCGACGCCGGCATGCCCGCCATTTCCGACCCTGGGGAGACGCTGGTGGCGGCCTGCGCCGCGGAAAAGATCCCGGTGTATGTGGTGCCCGGCCCCACGGCGGTGATCTCTGCCCTGGCGGTCAGCGGCCTGCCCACGGGCCGCTTTACCTTCGAAGGGTTTCTCAGCACCGGCAAGCGCAGCCGGCAGGAGCATCTGGATTCTCTGCGGAGTGAAACCCGCACCATGGTGTTTTACGAGGCCCCCCACAAGCTGCGGAAGACCCTGGAAGACCTGACGGAACTTTTTGGCGGGGCAAGAAAGATTGCCATCGTCCGGGAGCTGACAAAGATCCACGAAGAGGTCCTGCGCACCACCCTGGGCGGGGCTGTCGCCCACTACCGGGAAAACGAGCCGAAAGGGGAATATGTGCTGGTGGTGGCCGGGGCCGAACCCCGGACCGCCGAGCGGAAGGAATACACCCTGGAGGACGCCGCCGGCCTTGCTCGGGAACATATGGAGCGGGGACTTTCCGCCTCTGACGCGGCGAAGGAAGCAGCAAAGGAAACGGGGCTGAAAAAGGGCGAGATCTACCGGGTCCTGCAGGAGAGAAAAGGATAAAGGAAGAGCGGGTTTTGCCGAAAAGCGAGACCCGCTCTTTTATTATAAAAGCACATGACTTTTCAACGAAGCTGTGGTAAAATTAAAAAAAGAACCCTTCCCTTTGCGCAGAAAGAAAATCCATTTTGAAAGGACGGAGCCATATGCTGAGAAAAACAAAGATCATCTGCACCCTGGGGCCTGCCACGGAGGACGAGGGTGTACTGCGCCGTCTGATGCTGGGAGGCATGAACGCCGCCCGGTTCAATTTTTCCCACTGCACCCACGAGGACGCCGCCAAAAAGATGGAAGCCGTGGTCCGTATGCGGGAGGAGCTGGGGCTTCCCATTGCCACCATTTTGGACACCAAGGGCCCGGAGATCCGGGTGAAAAGCTTTGCAAATGGCCCTATTGAACTGAAACAAGGGGATACTTTCACCCTTACCACTCGGGAGGTAGAGGGAGATGAAAAGATCGTTTCCATCACCTACCGGGATCTTCCCAAAGACCTGCAGACCGGGGCCCGGGTGCTCATCGACGACGGCTTGGTGGAAATGAAGGCCCGCAACATCTCCGAAACCGACATTGTCTGCGAGGTGAAAAACGGCGGCCGGGTGTCCAACAACAAGGGGATCAACGTGCCCGGCACCAAGCTTTCCATGCCTTTTGTCAGTGAGCGCGACCGGTCCGATATCATTTTCGGCATTGAAAGCGGCTTCGATTTCATTGCCGCCTCCTTTGTTCGCTCCGCCGCGGATATTCTGGAGATCCGCAAGATTTTGGAAGAATATAAGTGCCACACCATCAACGTCATTGCCAAGATCGAAAATATGGAGGGCGTGGAAAATATCGACGAGATCCTGCG
>CAZBDS010000230.1:0-3088 GCA_964490735.1 uncultured Acutalibacter sp.
AAAACCGGCGCCACGGGCACCAATGTCAACGACATTTCGGTGCTGCTGCTCAAGCGGTAAGCCTGAAAAAAACAGGCTGGAACAGCTGTAAAGGGGAATACCTTGCCATAGTGCGTTGCGGCCTGATTCGATCCATAAAAGCAGGAGGGGCCCTTCCGGTCCCTCCTGCTTTTTGTATGTTTTCTATGTTGCTTGATCGTTAAATAAGAGAACAGCTTCCCGGGTGTCCCAGGGGCCCAGGGAGTAGACACCGTCTTCCTCCCGGTTGAAGTATTTGGCGGGAACGATCCGGTTGCAGCGGCAGGGCTGGTCTTTGATCATCTGGATCTCCGGGGCGTTTTCAAAGGGCTCCAGGCGGTAATAGGGGTCGAACATCAGGTAGCCGCCGTTTTCCATGCCGGTGAGGAGCACATAGTGCCACACGTCGAACAGCAGGCGGACCACCGCCACGCCCCCTTGGTGAAGGGCGGCGTCAATTTGGCTTTCGCCCCCCAGAAAGACTTCTTTACCGGAGAGATACCGGCTGGAAATGGGCAGCTGGCCGGTTTGGGCATAGTCGTTGAACCAGCTGCTGAGAAACCGCATGACCGCCCGGGAGGTGCCAAGCTTTCCCTTGTGTCCCTCGCCGTCGTAGCGGTCCAGGCAGTAGAGCGTCACGTTCCGCAGGATCGCCGGAGGGATCTCTTCCTGCCGGAAAAGAAAGCTGATCCCGTTGAGCAGGCTGGTGGGGCCGCAGTCGTATTCGGAAATCTGGTAATGCAGGGGAATGTTCACGGCGTTTCCTCCTCGGCAAGCAGGGTAAGGGCAGCGTTTGCGTACAGCCAGGCACCAATGGGAAGGGCGGCTTCGTCGATCTCAAACCGGCTGCTGTGGATCTGGTACTGGGTCTCGGGACGGGCGGGATCAGAGGTGCCCAGGTAGGCGTACACCCCCGGGACCCGCAGCTGGAATTCCGAAAAATTGTCGCCGCTGAGGGAATAGGGCCGGCCGGTGATGACGGTAAGCTCCGGGCAGCGGGCCTTTACCGCGGCGGCCAGCTTTTGGGTGGCGGCGCCGTCGTTAACCAGGGCGGAGGCGATGTGCTCCCATTCTACCCGGGCGCTGCCGCCATATAGCTTAGCGACAGCTTCGGCGGTGGCGTTTACCTGTTCCCGGGCCCGCAGGCGGGCAGCTTCGGAGCAGGTGCGGGTAGTGCCCTCCAGCAGGGCAGTTTCCGCCAAAGCGTTATAAGCGGTGCCGCTGTGGAAGGCGCCTATGCCCAAAACAATGGGCTCCACCGGGGAGGTGCGCCGGGAGACCTGGGCCTGCAGGGCCACCACGATGTGGCTTGCGATGTAAAGGGCGTCCACGCCCTGCTCCGGGGTGGAGACATGGACGCTTTTTCCCTGCACGGCAATGCGGAAGCCTTCCACCGCGGCGTTGTTGGGGCCGGGCTTTATACCCACCGTGCCCACGGGGAGCTCCGGGGCCACGTGAAGGCCAAAGGCCCCGGAAACGCCTTCCAAAGCGCCCTCGTCCAGAAAGTCCTGGGCGCCCTTGCCGGTCTCCTCCGCCGGCTGAAACAGAAAGCGGATCTCGCCGCCCCAAGCTTCCTTCCAATCGCTGAGGAGCTTCACGGCTCCCAGCAGCATGGCGGTGTGGGCGTCGTGGCCGCAGGCATGCATATTGCCGGGGGTAAGGCTGGCATAATCGGACTGATTTTGTTCCGTGATGGGCAGGCCGTCAATGTCGGCCCGGAGGGCGGCGGCTTTCCCGCCGGGACCCTTGCCCCGCAGGGCGCCCAGCACTCCGGTGGCGCCTATGCGCCGGTGGGGAACGGCCAGTTTGTCCAGCTCCCGTTCGATGATCTCCGCTGTGCGGAATTCCTGCAGTCCCAGCTCCGGGCAGCGATGGAGCTCCCGGCGGAGGGCGGAGAGATAGGGGAGCTCCCGCTCCGCACGGCTTAAAGGCAGATCCATAAAAAAGCCCCTTTCCTATATAGAGAATAAGCCAACGTGATTGGCATTATAGTTAACGCAGTTCAAAAGAGGTTTTACCTCTTTTGAACCCGGCAGAGCGGGCGTGCCCGCCCTGGTTTGCTTGAAAATCGGTATGTACCGATTTTCAAGTGCGTTTACTATATATTATGCCGGGCAAAAAATGTCAATCCCGCGGACTTTTTGCAGAAAAAAGAAGGCCGCGCTTCCGACAGGACAGCACGGCCCTGGTGTGCCTGGGGAATGTCAGCTCTGAGGGCGCAGCCGGAGCAGGGCGTCCAGCAGCCGGTGGGCGGCTTCCTCTTTGGAGAGCAGGGGAAGGGCCTCTTCACTTTCGGCGGTGATGAGCGTAAGGATATTGGTGTCCCCACCGAAGCCCGCCCCTTCCTGCCGCAGGCTGTTGGCGGCAATCAGGTCCAGATGCTTTTTCCGCAGCTTTTCCCGGCTGTTTTCCAGCAGGTGCTCGGTCTCCATGCTGAAGCCGCACAGAAGCTGATGGGGCCGCTTGTGTTCTCCCAGCCACAGCAGAATGTCGTCGGTGCGTTCCAGGGCCAAAGCGGACTGTCCGGCGCTTTTTTTGATCTTCTGCTCCGAGGGTTCTGCCGGGCGGTAATCCGCCACGGCGGCGGCCTTGATGATGAGATCCTGCTCCGCTGCCCGGGACCGGACGGCCTCGAACATCTCCCCGGCGGAAACCACGTCGATGGTTTCCAGATAGGCGGGCTTTTTCAGGCCGGTGGGGCCGGAGACCAGCGTGACCTGCGCTCCTCGGTCGGCGGCGGCACGGGCCACGGCGTAGCCCATCTTCCCGGTGGAGTGGTTGGTGAGATACCGCACGGGGTCCAAGGCTTCCCGGGTGGGGCCGGCGGTCACCAGAACGCGCAGGCCGGCAAGGTCCTTTTCATATCGGACGGCGTGGTCTACGGCCTCCAGCAGGTCCTCGGGCTCGGGCATTTTTCCCTTGCCCACCGCGCCGCAGGCCAAGCGGCCGCTGGCGGGCTCAATGACCTGCCAGCCGTAGTCGCGCAGAATATTCAGATTGTCTTGGGTGACGGGGTTATCGTACATTCTGGTGTTCATGGCCGGGGCAATAAGCTTGGGACAGTTGCAGG
>CAZBDS010000231.1:0-3078 GCA_964490735.1 uncultured Acutalibacter sp.
CTGCGGTTCGGCCTTTGCGGGCAGCCGGAACGCACCCAAAAGGAAGTGGCCGACAAACTGGGGATCTCCCAGTCGTACATTTCACGGCTGGAAAAGCGGATTATCCACCGTCTGCGCAAGGACCTGGAAAAAGCGGCAAGTTAGCCGCCCGCAGGCCCCAAGCCTGCCCTAGTTTTACATTAACACAAAAACACGGCTTTGGAAAACGAAGCCGTGATTTCTCTCTTTTCTTCACTTTTTCCTTGTCAGGATCCCAGCGTTTTTGGGGCCTCCCTCCGGTTAAAAAGAAAGCTGTTCCTTCCCTGTCTCTTCCGGCAGAACCTTTCCCGCCAGATTGCGGACGTCCAGCCCCTGCTTCCGGGCGTAGCCGACGGTATAGGCTGTGCCGCCCCGCCCGGCCTCCCCGGTGAGATAGCACAGGCAAAAGGCGCTGTGATCCACCAGATACCGGTTGCGGACAAACATGCAGCCCCGGGTGTAAAAGTCCCCGGTGTAGATCACTTCGTCCGCCTGCCGGATCAGCCGGTGGTAGACCTGGGCGTCCTTCAGGCTCCACCGGGACTCCTGGCCCAGGCAGGGCAGCACCAGCACCAGCCGCAGCCGGGGCAGCTCCTCCTCCCGAAGCCGCAGAACCTCCTGGGCCGCCAGGGTATCAAAACCCACGGCGCCCCCTGCCAGAAAGGTATCCACGCCCGTCTCGGCCAGCTTCCGGATCTCTTCCCGCAGCCGGAGCCGCAGAAGCAAAGTCTCCCGCTGGGGGACGCTTCTGTGACCGGTAAAGCAGCAGGTTTCCGGTGGTATGATCTTCATAAGGCGCCTCACATCGAAAAAATGTTCTAGCTACAGCATACCACACCCGGTTGGGTTTTGCAACAGGAAAACCTGAAAAGTTTATTCCCTGTCCTGGCTGTCCTCCAGGGTAAACCTGGCCATGTCGCTGTCCCGGTCCACGCTGACGGTGTCGTCCCGGATCCAGACCCCCAGCCGGCATACCTGCAAGGCCTCCCGGCATTCCAGGGCGCCGCTGACCGGCGTGACCGTATAGACCCCATAGGGCAGGCCCTTCAGCTCCCCTTCCAGGGAGATCCGGCCCGACTGGGGGTCGGCCTCGGCGCGGGCGGTGCAGGTGAACACCCGGCCGTTCCGATGTTCCAGCTGAAAGGTCAGGACGGCGTCTTTTCCCAGGGCGGTTCCCGGTTCTGCCATGCCCCGGATCCGGATCGTCCCCGAATGCACCTTCAGCCGGTACAGCGCAGCCGCTTCCGTAACCTTTACGGGCGTCCCCACCGACAGCACCCCGGAGCTGCGGGGCCGGAAGGTGACCTTGAGCCGGTAGGCGGTATCTCTGTCGGGACAAAGCTCCGTCAGCTGCTCTAAAGAACCGATGGGGGCGCCTTGAAGGGTCTCCCACAGATAGGAAAAGGACCCGGTCATTCCCTTGCCGAACCAGACGGGCTCCGGGCTTGTGACCATGGCCTCCTCCACACTGCGGCCGTCCACCCGGGGCCACACCTTTTCCCCCAGAAACAGGTCGGATTCCACATCGCCGCATTCCAGGCACAGGGCCACGTTCACCCGGGTTCCGGTCAGGGGAAGCAGCTCTTTCCCGAAACGATAGACCCCGGAGCCCTCCCGGTCGGTGGGAATATCATTCCCGCCAGGGAAGCCTTTTCTGGCCCGGACAGAAAGAGAGGCCGTCCAGGGGGAATCGGCCTGACGGGGCAGATCCGCTTCCCAGGAAACCGTCCAGGCGCCGTCCTGCTCCCGGTCCAGATGGGCTCCGGCGCTTCTCAGCCGCCGCTGCTCCCCACTGTCGATCTCAAACCGGGGATCCAGCTTCTGCACCACCTCCGCGGAGAAGTCGGAGGTCAGGTCCCGCCGGATCTGCAGGAGGCTGTTCTCCGGATCTTGACCACAGACATAGTGATAAGAAGAAACCGGCGCGGAAGACATGGCCTGCCAGAACTCCTCCACCCTCTCCTCGGGCTGGGTGCACAGCAGCAGGGTGTAAGAGCGGCCCCCCAGCTCCCGCAATTTCTGCAAGCTTTCTAACGGGTCGCCGGATCCTCCCGTGTCTTCCCCCCAGGCGCCGGAAGCAAGGGTGATCAGGCAGAGCTCCCGGCCCTCCCGGGACTCCCCGGCCAGCTTTAGGGCCGCCTGCAAAGCGGCGGCATAGTCCGGGCTGCCGGAGGCCTGCGCCGCTCCATCGTCCAGAGCGGCCTCCAGGCGCTGCAATCCAGACTGGTCCAATGCTTTCAGTGCTGAAGATTTGGTGTTCTCTCCGAACAGGACCAGTCCCGCCCGGGAATTGGGGGAAGCTTCGGAAAGCTCTTGCAGGAAAGCCTTTATCCCTTTTTTGGCCCAGTCCAATTGGGTTTCCTTCTCCCCCTTCGCTTCCTTGACGCTTTTTCCCATGGCGGCGGAGGTATCCAGCAGCAGGATCACGTCTCGGGGTTCCACCGACCGGCTCACGGAAGCGTCCGTCCAGAGCTGGTAGTTCAGGCAGAAGGTCCGCTCCTCCTCATTGATCACGGAAGCGGTCTTCCGGCAGCGCACCCCGTCCTCGTAGCTCAGGGCATGGGCCTGGACCCGGCAGCCGCCCCACAAAAAACAGGCGGCCAGCAGTGCAAACGCGCAGAAAACAGAGCTTATCTTACTTCGTCTCATGACGATCCCTCCTTATTTGGTTGAACCATGTTCCTTGTTGTACTGTTGAAAATGCAGCGCCCGGCCTCGGGTTCTGCGGATACTGTACCATGGCGGAGGACGAAAATCTGTCAAAGGCTGGGGACAATTCTTGAATTTTTCCCGCCGGCATGGTAAAATAGCGCAGATATGTACAAATCTATAAAGAAGGAAGCGGAACGTCCGATGTGATTCATAACCCCTGCACTTCTCCATTATTACCTTATAGAAAGGTTGTTTCACTTTGCCTGATTTCACCAAGGAAATAGAACGGCGCCGGACCTTTGCCATCATCTCGCACCCCGACGCCGGCAAGACCACCTTAACGGAAAAATTTCTGCTGTACGGCGGGGCCATTCAGCTGGCGGGCATGGTCAAGGGAAAGCGCAATTC
>CAZBDS010000232.1:0-2742 GCA_964490735.1 uncultured Acutalibacter sp.
CATTACCGCCCTGGTAGAGAAGGCCAAGGGGGCCCTTTAATAAGCTGGAACCACGCCTGGAGCAGCAATGCTTCGGGCGTTCCGCTTTTTCTTGAGTAACCTTCGGGGCCCGTTCCCCGTCTGCCCGGGGCTTCTGCCGGGGCGGCAGGGAGCGGCGGATCCGGGGGAGGATATGAGGGAGACAACGAACATGGAGCGCATTACCAGCCGTCAGAATCCTCTGGTGCGGCAGGCTGCCGCCCTGTTAAAGGGAGGCGGCCGCCGGGAAAGCGGGCAGTTCCTTTGCGAGGGGGCCCGCCTGTGCCGTGACGCCGTCCTTTCCGGCGTGAAGATCGATGCCTGTTTTGTCACCGAGTCCGCCCGGGAAAAATACGGCTCTTACCTGCAGGAAATCCAGGCCGCCGCCGGGAAAAGCTATCTGATTGAGGACCATGTGGCCGGGCTGCTTTCCGACACCAAAAGCCCCCAGGGGGTGTTCTGCGTCTGCGAGTGGCCTGGAAACCTGACCGGCGGCGTGATTGGATTTGTGCCCCGGCGTTCCTGCCTGGTGCTGGAAAACCTGCAGGACCCCGGCAATCTGGGGACTGTCCTGCGCACCGCCGAGGCTTTGGGGATCTCCCGGGTCTTTCTTCTGGGGGAGCACTGCGATCCCTTGTCGCCCAAGGTCCTGCGGGCTTCCATGGGGGCGGTGTTCCGGCTTTCCCTGTGCCTGGAAAGCTCCCCCCGGGTCCTGCGGGAAACGCTTTTTCGCTATGGATACCGGCTGCACGCCGCCGTGCCGGACAGCACGGCCATACCGGTGGACCGGGTGGATTTTTCCCAGGGGCTTCACGCGGTGTGGATCGGCAACGAGGGCAGCGGCCTTTCAGAGGAAGCCCTTGCCTGCTGCGACGACAGGATCACCATTCCCATGGCGGGCCGGGCCGAGTCCTTGAACGCCTCTGCCGCCGCAACGATCTTGCTTTGGGAAATGCAGCGGCACGCCGCCGGAAAAGGGGATGAGGAGCATGGATGAGCGCGCTTACTGGATTTGGGCACAGCATGCTTTCGGGGCGGGAAGCCCTCTGCCCCAAAGGCTCGCCGGAGACTACCGGGGCGGCCTGCGGGAATTTTACGAGGGCGGGCCCAAGCTGTGGAACACCCGGCGGGATATCGCCGATTCCGCCGCCGTGGCTTTGTGGAATTTCCCGCTGGCCCAGGCGGAGGCCCGGCTGGAATACGCGGAAAAGGTGGGCTGGCAGGTGCTGACCCCGGCGGACAAGGAGTATCCCGGGCCTTTGAGGAATATTCACAACCCTCCTGCGGTACTGTATGGTAAGGGGACCCTGCCGGACCTGGACCATCAGCTTGCCATTGCTGTGGTGGGATCCAGAAAGCCCCTGCCCGCTTCTGAGGACATCGCCCGGCACCTGGGCTATCAGCTGGCCGCCGGAGGAGCCTGCGTGGTGTCCGGCGGGGCGAAGGGCGTGGACTACGGCGCCCTCTCCGGAGCTCTGCAGATTCCGGGCTCCCGCATGATCAGCGTGCTGCCCGTCTCGCTGGACAGCGCCTACATTCTGCAAAACGCCAAGCTGCGGGAATCCATCTGTGCCTTCGGCGGCGCGCTGCTCACGGAATACTTTTCCCAAAGCCGTCCTGTGGTTGGCACCTTTCACGTAAGAAACCGGCTGATCACCGGCCTTAGCCGGGGCGTGATCATTGTCCAGGCGGCGGAAAAGAGCGGCAGCATGATCTATGCTTCCCACGCCGCGGACCAGAACCGGGACTTGTACGTTTACCCCGGGCCCGAGGGCCTGGCGGAGTTTGCCGGAAGCCGCCGGCTGATCGAGGAAGGGGCCATGAGCGTCACTTCCGGCGAGGACGTGCTGGCGGAATACGGGGAGACCCGCAGGCCGAAGCCCCGCCCGCAGGCGGTGGAGCTGCTGAAGGATATGCTGCCGGTTCGGCCTTCGAGGACGGCAGAAGCCGCCGTGCTGGAAGACGCGGGCGCGGGGCTTTCCCCAAGCGCCCGGGCGGTGCTGGCCGCGCTGGGGCCCGATCCGCTGCCTGTGGCAGAGCTGGGGGAAAAGACCGGCCTGGGTCCCGCGGAGCTGTTGGGGCTTTTAACGGAACTGGAGCTGGAAGGGCTGGCGGTTTCCCACCCGGGCAAGCGGTACAGCAGGCCCTGAAGATCCCTGGCCGGGACTTTGGCTTTTTTCGTTTTCGGAATTATAATTTTTTAGAAGTATTGTAAGATGAAATAGTTTTAAGCTCGGAAGGAAAGGATGTACCTGCAATGTCAAAACTTGTGATTGTGGAGTCGCCCTCCAAAGCGAAAACCATTCAGAAATACCTGGGGAGCGGCTATCAGGTGATCGCCTCCATGGGTCACGTGCGGGACCTGCCCAAGGCCAGGCTCAGCGTGGACGTGAAGGACGATTTCAAGCCGAAATACAGTATCATCAAGGGAAAGGAAAAGCTGGTCAAGGAGCTGAAGGAAGCCGCCGCTCAGTCCGACGGCGTGCTGCTGGCCACCGACCCGGACCGGGAAGGGGAGGCCATTTCCTGGCATCTGGCGTATATCCTGGGCCTGGACGAGGAGGCCCCCGACCGGGTGACCTTTAACGAAATTACCCGTACCGGCGTGCAGGAGGGCATGTCCAATCCCCGGCCCATCGACCTGGACCTGGTCAATGCCCAGCAGGCCCGGCGCATTCTGGACCGCCTGGTGGGCTATACCCTCAGCCCCTTCCTGGCCAAGAC
>CAZBDS010000232.1:2752-3072 GCA_964490735.1 uncultured Acutalibacter sp.
CCGGACGGGTGCAGTCGGTGGCGGTGCGCATGATCGTGGACCGGGAAGAGGAGATCAAGAGCTTTGTGCCCCAGGAGTATTGGAGCATCGACGCCAAGCTTCTGGCGCCGCCCTCCAAGGCGGTTTTTGCCGCCGCCTTTTACGGCGACGGAAACGGCGAGATCAAAATCACTTCCCAGGAGGAATCCGACCGGCTGCTGGCGGCTTTGGAAAAGGAAGACTTCGTGGTGAGTTCTGTGAAGAAGGGTAAGAAAAACCGGGCCCCGGCTCCGCCCTTCATCACTTCGACCCTCCAGCAGGAGGCCTCCCGGAAGCTGGGC
>CAZBDS010000233.1:0-3065 GCA_964490735.1 uncultured Acutalibacter sp.
GATCACATCGCGGGAGGTCAGGGTGTGGTCCAGCTCCATTTCGCCGATGATGTTTCTCAGGGTGGTAGCGCTCAAATTTTCAATGGCGGAAATGGGATTTTCCACGCCGTAAGCGTACAGCTTGGGATCCGTGATCTGGAAATAGACCACCGTGTCGATCTGCATGGTCACATTGTCCTTGGTGATCACAGGCTGGGGCGGGAAATCGATGACCTGCTCCTTCAGGCTCACCTTTTTGGCAATGCGGTCAATAAAAGGGATCTTGATGTGGAGCCCGGTGCCCCAGGCGGCGTGGAAAGCGCCCAGGCGCTCCAGCACAAAGGCGTGGGCCTGGGGAACGATCTTGATATTGGCAATGACAACGCACAAAACAAAGATCACAAAAATGGCGCCGGCAACAACGGCTGCCATGGTAGCGGGATCCGGCATAAAACATTCTCCTTCCTAAATAAACGCGGTCAATTTATTGCTTGGGCTGCTCCAGCTCTGGCTGTTCCGGCTCTGGACGGACGATCAGTTTAACGCCTTCAATGCGCTCCACCCGGACCATGCTCCCCTTGGGGATCCTGCCGTCCGGTTCGACAGAGCGGGCGGACCAATCGACGCCCCGCACGGTGACCTGCCCGGCCCCCAGCATGTTGTCGATGTCCTCCTTCACCAGGGCGGTACGGCCCAGCGCCATGTCGGCATTGGTGCTTACCGGCCTCTTTCTCTGGAACTTTTTCGCCAGGGGCCTTGTGAGCAGCAGGGCCAGGCAGGACACCCCCAGGAACATGAGGATCTGGGCGTAGACAGGCCCTCCCGCCAGGCTGACGATAAAAGCGGCCACGCCGCCCGGCACGAACCAGATGGAGATCAACGAGGGCACGGCGGCTTCCACCAGGGCGGCCAGCACGGTCACTCCCAGCCATACATAGTCCATAAAATCCACAGCGTTTCCCCCTTCCTGCAAAGGCCGTTCCAGTTTTAGATTATTATACTATACGCCGCCTGTAAATGCAACCTCCGCGAAAGAGAATCTTCCCGGAAACGCCCGGTCTCTGCCCGGCTTTTCTCCCCCGATCAGGAGGGCGGAAACAGCAGCAAAAAATATGTTGAATTTTTCTTAATTTTCTCTTGCATTTGGGAAAACAATCGTATATAGTGTTCTCGAAACAGCGGGCCGGCCATCAAGAGACGGGCCGCAAAAGGGAGAGGAAACCATGACTTCAAAAGAGCGGCTGACGGCAGTGCTGTCAGGAAAACTGCCGGACCGGGTCCCGGTCTCGACCTACGAGCTCTGCGGCTATAATTCCGCAAGCTTTGAAAACCAGGAGGAATCCTATCGCCGGCTGATGGACTATATCCGGGCAAACACAGATTCCCTGACCATGTGGGATCCCCCGGGCAGCGAGCAGTGGGTAAAATCCTCTTTTGCTCCCCGGCAGGACGTGGAGCGCTGGGACGAAAACGAGTACCATGTAACCCGCACGACGATCCATACCCCCAAGCGCGACCTGGAAACGCTGACAAAGTACAGCGACGCGGTAAAAACCGTTTGGACCGTAGAGCACCTCTGCAAGGATCTGGAAGACGTGGACGCGCTGATGGGCCTCCCCTACGAGCCGGTGACCTACAGCCCCGGGGATTACGGCCGCGTTGCCGCCGAATTGGGAGAGCACGGGATCGTCATGGCGTCGCTGGGGGACCCGGTCTGCACCGCCATGGAGATCATGGAATTCGGCGAAGCCACGGTCTGGGCCCTGACGGAACCGGACCATTTCAAGGCCACCCTGGAGGAGCTGCACCGCCGGAACATGCAGAACCTCCGCAATCAGCTGGAAGCCTGCCCGGTGGATCTTTACCGGATCTGCGGGCCCGAATACGCGACGCCCCCCTACCTTCCTCCCGCCTGCTTCCGGGAATTCGTGTATCCCTATCTCTGCGACATGGTGGACCTGATCCATCAATACGGCAAAAAGGTGAGGATCCACTCCCACGGCCGGATCGGCCAGGTGCTGGATATGATCCTCGACACCGGGGCGGACGCCATCGACCCCTGCGAAGCGCCGCCGGACGGGGATATCCTCCTTTCCGAGATCAAGAAAAAGGCGGCCGGGCGGGCAGTGGTCTTCGGGAACCTGCAGTTGAAGCTGCTGGAAAACGCTCGGGAGGAAGAGGTGCGCGAAGCGGTGCGCGGCTGTATGGAAGCGGCCAAGGAAGGCGGCGGCTATGTGATCATGCCCACGGCGTCGCCCATCAACATTCCCCTCTCGCCGAAAACCGAGGAAAACTACTACGCCTTCATCGACGAAGCGCTGCGCCTGGGGAAGTACTGATTGTGACGGCCGCCTTTCGGTTCAAACTATTTCGGGGAAAGGAGCAATACGTTCATCATGGGGTTTCACAGGGCAATCCAGTACGGAAGTTACATCTTGCTATTCAGCTTATTGATTGCTGGACTGATCCTCATTTTCAAATCGAGGATTCGCCAAAAGCGTTTATGCTCCGTGCTACTGGCGATCCTGTTTTTTGGCCTGTTTCTCCTTTCTTCCTTTATGCCCATAGAAGAACCTTTCTTAACTTTCCCTACCGTCGAAGAGGCTTTTCACTATGAATACGACTGTGATATTCTGCTTACGGTAGAAGGCAGTGAATCCACTCAGGTCGTTTGTGATCTCGGACATGGCAGCGGGTATCACAGCGTGGTATTGCCAAAAACGGATAAAGGCTGGAAGCCAGGGATTTCTCTGGACACAAAACCGGTGGAAACAAAATTTACGCACAACGGCACGACAATTCTTCTGCAGCGCTATAAACAAACCGATGATTTCTATTTAACGGTTGTATCTCTCGCTGGAATGGACGAACTGTTTGACAACAGGAATACGGAATTTCAAAGTATCGCAGGTTCTTCGTTTTCGGGGAACGAAATTCCTCCCGGGCGTTACTACGCCTTTTTAGACGGCGTAGACGAAAACTATGTTCTGACAATAGACGGAGAGGAGTATACGTTTCCAAAAGCGAAATAGCGGCAGCCGCACCGGCGAAGAAGTCCTGAAGCTTACAGATTTCTCCCTGGGCTT
>CAZBDS010000234.1:0-3055 GCA_964490735.1 uncultured Acutalibacter sp.
CTGTGGGTGAGATTTTATAGCTTTTAAATGTTGTGGACGACGAGGTGGAAGTGGACGCCTGCCGGCGGCTTAGTCTCTTTAAGATCGACAACTACCCCGTGATCTGCAGCCTGCTGGAGGGCGAGTTTTTGAACTATAAGGCGGCGATCCCCCCGGACAGCAAGACGGAGGTCATCGTGAAGACCCGGGAGATCATGGAAAGCGTAGAGCGCGTTTCCCTGTTGATTACCGACCGGCTGAAGAGCCCGGTGCGCTGTATGTTTGCGGACGATGAGATCAAGCTGGCCTGCACTACCACCATGGGCCGGGCAAAAGATCAGCTTTCCGTGGAAATGACTGGCGACAGCGTGGAAATCGGCTTTAATAACCGCTATCTGCTGGACGCCCTGCGGAACACCGAATGCGACGAGGTGAAAATCCAGCTGGGCGGGCCTCTCAGCCCCATGAAGATCGTTCCCAAGGAAGGGGAAAGCTTCCTGTTCCTGGTGCTGCCCGTCCGCCTGAAGAACGAATAAGAAAAGCTGAAAAGGTGTTTTTGTGGAAATAATCAGAATAGAGACCGAATTCATACGGCTGGACGCCCTGTTGAAGCTGTCCGGCATGGTGGATACCGGCGGACAGGCAAAATTCCTGATCCAGGACGGCCAAGTGCTGGTAAACGGGGAAACCTGTACTATGCGCGGCAAAAAACTGCGCCCCGGCGACGCCGTGGAATGCGCCGGAAAGCATTTCCAGGTGGAATGACATGAATGTCCTGCGTCTGGCCACCCAAAATTTTAGAAACCTGGAAGACGGAGAGCTTTTCCCCTGCGAGGGGGTCAATGTCATCTATGGTGATAACGCCCAGGGCAAAACCAATTTGTTAGAAAGCCTCTGGCTTTTTACCGGCGGCCATTCCTTTCGGGGGGCCAAAGACGCCGAGCTGCCCCGGCTGGACCCGGCTGAGGGAAAAAACACCCCCGCCGCCGCTCTGGCCTTAGATTTTTTCAGTGGGGAACGGCCCCAAAAAGCCCTGCTCCACATTGAAAACGGACGCCGCAGCTCTGTGATCAACGGCGTGCAGAAGAAAACGGGCTCCGCCTTGATCGGCAAGATCCGGGCCGTGATCTTCTCCCCGGAGCACCTGCTCCTGGTTAAAGAGGGGCCTGCCCGCCGCAGGAGCTTTATCGACGGCGCCCTGTGCCAGATGAAACCCGGTTTCGCCGGCGCTTTGGGCATGTATAACCGGGCCCTGCTGCAGCGCAACGCCCTTTTAAAGGACCTTTCCCGCTATCCGGAGCTCCGGGACACCCTGGACGTTTGGGACACCCGGCTGGCGAAGCTGGGGGCCGCCGTAATGGGGGAACGGATTTCCTATACGGAGAAGCTGTCCCCCCGGGTCCGGGAGATCTATGAAGGGATCTCCAAGGGGACGGAAAAAATTGAGATTGAATATTCCCCCTCCATGCGGGTAAATGTGGAAAACTTTTCTCTTGAGGAAGCGGAGGAAACCTTTTTGCGGGAACTCCGCCGCACTCTGCCTTCGGATATCCGGTCGGGCTTCACCACTGCCGGGCCTCACCGGGACGATCTGGAGCTGCGGCTGAACGGGCTTTCCGTCCGGTCGTACGGGTCCCAGGGGCAGCAGCGCAGTGCCGTGCTGGCCCTGAAGCTGGCCGAGGCCGAGCTGCTGACCGGCGCTTCCGGAGAGGCTCCCATCGTGCTGCTGGACGACGTGATGAGCGAACTGGACCAGAACCGCCAGGACTATCTGCTGAACCATCTCCACGGCAAGCAGGTCTTCATCACCTGCTGCAGTCCGGAAACCGTAAGCCTGCAGGAAACGGGCAAGCGCTTCCGCGTAGAGGCAGGCAGGGTGTTCCCAGAGGAGGTTTCAAAATGAAAAGCGTGATGTACCTGCATTTGGGACAGAATATCATTGTCAGGACCGACCGGATCATCGGCGTGTTTGATATGGACAATTCCACAGTATCCGGGCATACCAGGGGTTTTTTGGCAAAAGCCCAGCAGGAGCACAGGGTGGTAAACGTGTCGATGGAGCTGCCCAAATCCTTTGTGGTCTGCGCCGAAAAGGAAGGGCAGACCGTGTACGTTTCACAGATGTCCCCCTCCACCCTGCTGCGCCGGACCAAAACCGGCCTGCCGGAGGACTAGGAACGCGGCTGCCATTAAAGAAGGGAGAAAGCATATGCAGTATTTTGGAATTCCCACCTGCCCCTACTGCCGGAAGCGGGTGAATCTTATCAGAACGTGGTCCCTGAAGCGGCAGGGAGAATACCGCTGTCCCCGGTGTGGCGGCATTTCCAACATCTTCCTTTCCCCGCTGATCTATGTATTCGGCCTGCTGGCGGTGTTTGCCGGGGGCGCGGTTTACTTCTTCCACAAATTCATTCTGGACGATATTTCCCTGAAAACGGTATTCCAGGTTCTGCTTCCCTTCGCGGTGTTCTTTGTCCTCAGCCTGTTTATGGTGTATCTGGCCAAGCCCGTCATCAAAAAAGCCACCCGGGGAGACGAAAAAAAGCGCCGGGGCCGGGGCAATTTTGAGGACCGCCGCCTGGCCGGGGCGGAGTCTGCCGACCGCATGTATTACGACGACGAGGAATTTCTTCCCCGGGGCGAGTACCGCACCGGCCCGCTGCCGGCCATTCCCGACAACGACGACGACATGAAGATCATTCCCCCTGCCCCCGAAAAGCGGGAGCTGCCCCAGAGGGCCCGCCGGCAGGAGCTTCCTCAGCCTGTAAAGCGCCAAGAGCCCGCCGCAAGGACCACCCTGGCGGATTCCTCCCGTCCCTCGGTTTCCGCTGTGAGCAGGCCCGTCAGGCCGGCGGAGGGGATCAGGTCTGTTGAAAGCGCCCGGCCGGTGGAGAGAACCAGGCCGGCGGAAAACCTTCGTCCGGTGGAGAGCGCCGTGCCTGCCCCCAGGGCGGCAGCCCCGGCCCCGGCGGAACCTTCCCGGAAGGTGACAAGTGTGGAAGTTCCTCCGGTGAGCGGGGGCGATTTCTTCGCGAAATACGACGATCCCGAATATGTGGAGCGCCGCCTGCGGGAG
>CAZBDS010000235.1:0-3045 GCA_964490735.1 uncultured Acutalibacter sp.
TCCGCATGGCGCTTTTCACGCCGATCCCCGGCACCCGCAGCAGCATTTCATAGGGCGCCCGGTTGATCTCCACCGGGAAATGCTCCATGTGGTTGATTGCCCAGTTGCATTTCGGGTCCAGAAGGGGGTTGAAATCCGGGTGCTCGTCGTCCAGGATCTCCCCGGCGGTAAAGCCGTAAAACCGCAGCAGCCAGTCCGCCTGATAGAGCCGGTGCTCCCGCAGCAGGGGCACCGGGGTATTCCTGGCCGGCAGGTTCCGGTCGCTCACCACCGGCATGTACGCCGAGAAAAACACCCGCTTCAGGCTGTATTTCCGGTAGAGCCCTTCGGTCAGGTTTAAAATCTGCCGGTCGGTCTCCGGAGTAGCCCCCACGATCATCTGGGTGGACTGCCCCGCCGGCACAAATTTCGGGGCGGATCTATACTTTACCAGGTCGCTGCTGTTCTCTTTGATCCCGTCCCGGATCTGCCCCATGGGGGCCAGGATCTTTTCCTTACTCTTCTGGGGAGCCAGCAGGGCAAGGCTTTTTTGAGAGGGCAGCTCGATGTTCACGCTCATGCGGTCGGCGTAAAAGCCCAGCTGCTCCGTCAGCCGGGGGCTCGCCCCGGGAATAGCCTTTACGTGGACGTAGCCCCAGAAATTTTCCTGCTCCCGCAAAAGCTTCAGCGTTTTCAGCATCAGCTCGCAGGTGTAGTCCGGGTTTTTCACCACCGCCGAGCTCAAAAACAGCCCCTCGATGTAATTCCGCCGGTAAAACTGGACCGTCAATTTTACCAGCTCTTCCGGGGTAAAGGTGGCCCTGGGGCCGTCCACCGAGCGGCGGTTCACGCAGTAGGTGCAGTCGTAGGCGCAGTCGTTGCTCATCAGCACCTTCAAAAGGGAAATGCACCGGCCGTCGGCGGCAAAGCTGTGGCAGATCCCCGCCTTTACGGCGTTCCCCAGCTTGCCGGGCTGTCCGGGGCGATCCACCCCGCTGGAGGTGCAGGCCACGTCATACTTGGCCGCGTCCGTCAGTATCTCCAGTTTTTCCATCAGGTCCATGGCCGGACCCCCTTACTTTTCTTTTTCCTTTTTCGGGCGGATCACCATGGCCCGGGACACGATGTCCCTTCCGAACCGCTCCCGCACCGAATCCACCGCCGTTTCCAGCTGCTCCCGGCGCCGGGCGCCGCCGCTGTCGAACAGGCTGACCTGCCCCGTTCCGGCCTCCGCCAGCTTTCCGGCGCGGATCCCCAAAAGCCGCACGGCCCAGCGCTTGTTTTCCCGGCGGTACAGGTTCAGGGCCGCCCGGTACAGGGACTGGGAATCGCACACCGGCGGGTCGATCCGGCACTGCCTCTGGATCTCCTCAAAGTCTCCGCTGCGCACAGTGATCTGGACCTCCCCGGCTTTTACCCCTTCGGCCCGCAGATCAGCGGCCACGCTTTCCGCCAGGGAAAGCAGGGTTTTCTTTACGTCCTCCTCAGAGGTCACGTCCCGGGGCAGGGTCACGCTGTGGCCGATGGACTTGGCGGCCTCCCGGGCGCTTTCCGGCGCCACGGGGGAATCGTCCAGCCCGTTTGCGTACAGCCACAGGGTCTCCCCTGTCCGGCCCAGCATGGCCCGCATAGAGGAAAGCTCCATTTTAGCGATATCCCCGATGGTGCGGATCCCAAATTTCCGCAGGGTCTTTTCCGTGTGAGGCCCCACAAACAGCAGGGCGTCGCAGGGCAGCTTCCAGATGACAGATTCCATCTGCTCTCGTCCGAACACGGTAACGGCGTCCGGCTTTTTGTAATCGCTGCCCAGCTTGGCGAATACCTTGTTGAAAGAGACTCCAACAGACACCGTCAACCCCAGCTCTTCCTTGACCCGCCGGCGGATCTGCTGGGCGATCTCCACGCCGTCGCCGAACAGGCGCTCGCTGCCATACACGTCCAGCCAGCACTCGTCCAGGCTGAAGGGTTCCACCAGGTCGGTGTATTGGCAGTAGATTTCCCTAGCCCGTTTGGAAAACTGCGCGTACCGCTCGTGATGGGGCGGCACCAGCTGCAGGCCGGGACATTTTTTCATGGCCTGCCAGATGGGCTCCGCCGTTTTGACGCCGCAGGCCTTTGCCAGCATGTTTTTGGCCAAAATAATGCCGTGGCGGCTTTCCTTGTCCCCGGCCACCGCCATGGGCACATTCCGGTACTGAGGGGTGTACAGCGTTTCCACAGAAGCGTAGAAATTGTTCATGTCCACATGCAGAATCCCGTTTTCCACCGTTCGCCCTCCTTTTCCAAACGTGTGTTCTGTTCCTATTATAAAACATGTGTTCGAAATGTCAAGAGGTTTTTTCTCCCTTTTCGCTCTCCCTTGAAAACGGAGAGGCTTCGATGTATAATAATTTCAGTTTCGCTTCGGCGGGGCAGCCTCATAAACCCGTAGATTTTGGAATTGGCCGATGAGTGCCCGGCTATGGGATATTTTCCCCCGTATGACCAATTCCACGCCGGTCGTTACCCGCAAATTTTCATAGATCCAACTTAAAAGGAGGTCCTGTTATGACTGCCATTCCCGAAGGCTACCGCCCCGCCCTGGGGCTGTACGAGACCCAAAAGGCCATTGGCGCCATCAAAAACGTATTCCAGGTGAAGCTATGCGCGGCCCTGCATTTAAAGCGGGTCACCGCTCCGTTGTTTGTGGATCCCGCCACCGGCTTAAACGACGACTTAAACGGCGTGGAAAGGCCGGTCAGCTTTGACGTGCCCGCCATCGGTAAAGACGCCCAGGTGGTCCATTCCCTGGCCAAGTGGAAACGGCTGGCCCTGCACCGGTACGGCTTTTTTGTGGGCAACGGCCTTGTCACCGACATGAACGCCATCCGCCGGGACGAGGAGCTGGACAATCTCCACTCCATCTATGTGGACCAGTGGGACTGGGAAAAGGTCATCGACCGGGACACCCGGAACGAAGCTACCCTTCGGGACACGGTGAACCGGATCGTCAGCGCCATCTGCGGCACGCTGGATGAGCTGAAATGGCAGTTTTCCGACCTGGAAACCGGCCTTTGCCGGGACGTG
>CAZBDS010000236.1:0-3045 GCA_964490735.1 uncultured Acutalibacter sp.
AATAAAGTGGCGCTTGCCGGTCTTCTGCGCGGCGCAGATCCG
The DNA here is from genome assembly GCA_964490735.1 of uncultured Acutalibacter sp. GTDB lineage: Bacteria > Bacillota > Clostridia > Oscillospirales > Acutalibacteraceae > Acutalibacter. Next base: position 43 of record CAZBDS010000236.1, read on the forward strand.
ATCCACGATATCCCGCTGGAAATCGTATTCCATTTCGGGTACCAGGACGGAAATGGCCCCGGTGGCGATGCCGGTGCGCAGGGCAATGTCGCCGCAGCGCCGGCCCATGACCTCCACCACGCTGCACCGGTCGTGGGATTCGGTGGTGTCGCGGATCCGGTCGATCATTTCCATGGCCGTGTTCAAGGCCGTGTCATAGCCGATGGTGTAATCGGTACAGGCAATGTCGTTGTCGATGGTGCCGGGCACGCCGATGCACTTGATACCGGCGGCGCTCAGGTCCCTGGCGCCCCGGAAGGAACCGTCCCCGCCGATGACCACCACGCCGTCTACGCCCATGCTCTCGCACACCTTGGCGGCCTTCTGCACACCTTCGGGCGTGTTGAACTCCGGGCTGCGGGCGGTGAAAAGAGCGGTGCCGCCGTGCTGCAGAATATCGGACACGCTGCGCAGGTTCATCTCCGTCATGTCGCCGTTGAGCAGGCCGTTATAGCCCCGCTTTACGCCATAGACCTTCATGCCGAAGGAAATGCCGGAACGCACTACGGCGCGCACAGCTGCGTTCATGCCGGGAGCGTCGCCCCCGCTGGTCAAGACTGCGATACTTTTTGCACCCATTACTATACTGACCTCCAAACGACTTGTCGTCGAGCATTTTTATACAGTAAGACAATTATAGCAAAAGTAAAAAATTTATCAAGAGGTTCCCGCAACTTTTTACGGAAACAGCATCTTCCCCGCCTTTACCGGCAGACCACATTTCCCTCTCCCAGCAGCCGCTCCAAAGCGGAAAGGAGGGTGGGGTTCACGTCTGTCCGATACTTTCCCGGGGCCTTCATCAGCTTGCCCGTGTCCCGAAAGAGAACATACAGGTCGCTGTTGCCCTCGTCGAAGATGGCAGTGTATTCCAGCGCCTTTTTGTAGCGGGGATCTTCCTTGGAATCCACTTTCAAATAAAGCCCCGGCCGGGCCCCCTGCTCCTGGCGTTCCCCGGCGGAAGGCGCCCCTTTGACGTCCCCGCTGGGCGGCAGGGCAAACCGGTCGCACACCAGCTCGGGCTCCTTGTCCTCGGTAAAGCTCAGGCGGCCGGCGGCTTCCACCGCGGAGCCCTCCGACAGCAGGCCGCCGAAATCCTCCAACACCTTGGGGAACACCAGGCCTGTCAGATCCCCGTACATGTCTTCCAGAGTTACAAAGGCCATGGTGCCGCCGCTTTTGGTGTTTTTCCGGCGCACCCCCGTGACAATGGCCAGCAGAGACACCCGCTGCCCGTCCTGATACTGGGTGGATTCTCCCTGGGCGCTGCCCAGGATCTGGTCGGTCCGGGCATAGGCCCCCGACTGGTACAGGTGGGCGTAATCCGCCATGGGGTGGCCGGAAAGGTACATGCCCGTCACCTCCCGCTCCAGAGCCAGCCTGTCGGCCTGGGAAAAATCCGGGGCGGCCGGCAACGAAACTTCGCCCCCCTCCTCCGTTTCGGGGCCATCGAAAAAGCCCATCTGCCCGTCCAGGTTCCGGCGCTTGTCCGCTTCCAGAGAGTCCATCACCTGCTCCAGGCCCAGCAGCATTTCCCGGCGGTTGTTCCCCAAATCGTCCAGGGCCCCGGCCTTGACAAGGCTTTCGATGGCCCGGCGGTTCAGGTCCCGGCCGCTCATGCGCTTGCAGAAATTGTAAAAGGAGGTAAATTTCCCTCCAGCGTCCCGTTCCTCGGCCATGCGGGCAATCACGGCCCGGCCCAGGTTCTTCACCGCCAGCAGCCCAAAGCGGATCCCCTCTTCCGCCACGGTGAAGCCCGCGCCGCTCTCGTTGACGTGGGGCGGCAGCACGGGGATCTTCAGGCGGCGGCACTCTTCCGTATATTCCGCCGTCTTTCCCGTCCAGCCCAACACGCTGGATAGCAAGGCGGCCATATATTCCTTGGGATACAGGCATTTCAGATAGGCGGTCTGATAGGCCACCACCGCGTAGGCGGCGGCATGGGATTTGTTGAAGGCGTAGGAGGCAAAATTCTCGATTTCCCGGAACAGAGCCTCCGCTGTGACCTCGTCCACACCCCGGTTGACGCAGCCTTCCACTTCCCAGGAGCCGTCTTCCCGGCGCTGGCCGTGGATAAACACCCGGCGCTCCTGCTCCAGCACATCGTGCTTTTTCTTGGACATGGCCCGCCGGACAATGTCCGCCCGGCCCAGGGAGTAGCCTGCCAGCTCCCGGAAGATCTGCATGACCTGCTCCTGGTAGATAATGCACCCGCCGGTCACCTCCAGAATGGGGCGCAGCAGGGGGTGGCGGTATTTTACTTTTTCCGGGTTCTTCCGGCTTTCCAGATAAGTGGGGATAAACTGCATGGGGCCCGGCCGGTACAGGGACACGATGGCCGTCAGGTCCTCGATGCTCTTGGGTTCCGCCTGGGAGGTAAGCCGCGTCATGCCGCCGGATTCGAACTGGAACACCCCCACCGTTTTTCCTTCGGTGAGCATGCGAAACACCCGGGGGTCGTCGTCGGGAGCATTTTCAATGGAGAATTCAGGTTCCCGGCGGCGGATCAGCTTTTGGGCATTGTCGATCACAGACAGGTTCCGAAGGCCCAGAAAGTCCATTTTCAAAAGGCCCAGTTCCTCGATGGCCACCATGGTGAACTGCGTCACGATCACGTCGTCATTTCTTGCCAGGGGCACATACTCCATCACGGGCCGGTCGGTGATGACCACCCCCGCCGCGTGGGTGGAGGTGTGCCGGGGCATGCCCTCGATCTTCCGGGCCATGTCCACCAGGGCCCGCACCCGGTCGTCGCTCTGGCACCGTTCCCGCAGGGCCTGAGATTTTTTCAGCGCTTCGTCCAGGGTGATGTTCGGCTCCATGGGCACCATCTTTGCCACCTGATCCACCTGGTTGTAGGGAATAGCCATAGCCCGGCCCACGTCCCGCAGAGCGCCCCGGGCGGCCATGGTTCCAAAGGTGACGATCTGGGCCACATGGTCGGCGCCGTACTTTTCTAGCACATAG
>CAZBDS010000237.1:0-2400 GCA_964490735.1 uncultured Acutalibacter sp.
GGGCGGGATGGACCTCCCGGCCGCAGTCGGGGCATTTGCCGTCCACCAGCTGGCTTTCGGTGAAGAAGGCCTCGCAGTCGGTGCAGTACAGGCCCTCGTAGGAGCCCTTATAGATGTCGCCCTGGTCGTAGAGCTTTTTAAAGATCTTCTGGACTTCCTTTTCGTGGTAGTCGTCGGTGGTGCGGATAAAATGGTCGTAGGACACGTTCATCAGGTCGAACTGGCCCTTGATAACAGCCGCCACCCGGTCCACGAACTCCTTGGGGGTGACGCCCTCGGCCTGGGCCTTCAGCTCGTTTTTCTGGCCGTGCTCGTCGGTGCCGGTCTGGAACCACACGTCGTACCCCTGCAGCCGCTTGAAGCGGGCGATGGCGTCGGCCAGCACGATCTCGTAGACATTGCCGATGTGGGGCTTGCCGGAGGTGTAGGCGATGGCGGTGGTGAGATAGTATTTTCCTTTTTCGCTCATAAAGCGGTTCTCCTTTATTGATACATGATACAGTATTTCAGACGGGCGTGTACCCCGTCTCCGTTACAATTCTTTTCAGGTCTTCCTCGCTGAGCTTCTCAGCGTCATAGGTGACGGAGGCGGTTTTTTGTTGCAGGTCCACCTTTGCGTTCTTTACATGCTTATTGTTTACAAAAGCATTGCACATTCGCGTGGAGCACATGGCGCAATGCATGCCCTCAATATGGATCACAGCCTGCTGATAGTTTTTCTTTTCAAACATGAGCTTTTCCTCGCTTTCCAAAAAGATTCCCTTACCGGAACAGCAGGACGGAAAAAACGGTGGCGATCATCAGCACGGCCAGCACCGCTGCAACGATGCGGACAAAGAGCTTTCTGCGCTTGTCGTTATAGCCATTCATGGCGTTCACCTCTCGTTTTCCGGCCTTTGCCGGGGATTGCCAATAATTAAAATTATCTTACCACTTTTTTCCCGTTTTGTAAACCGGGATTTTTCCTCCCGGGCTTTCTCTCGGACGGGCTCACCGATTTTCCCCGGCGGCATATTCTGAAAAGGAGGGAGGACATAGTAAACACACTTGAAAATCGGCGTTTTCCGATTTTCAAGCAGGCCAGAGTGGGCACGCCTACTCTGGCGGGTTCAAAAGAGGTAAAACCTCTTTTGAACTGTGTTCACTATAACTGTCCCCCTGACTTTATCAGTAGAGAAAGAGGGAACTGAAACTATGGCGGAAGAATTTGGCGGCCAGGAGTGTATGGCAGATCTGCCCCTCCTGCCCTCTGAACCCGTGCCCGCTATGGCCTATATTCCGTTCCAGCAGTGGAGCGGCAGCCTGCACAGCGCGGAGCGCGCTTTAGAGGCGGGCACGCTGTTCCCGGTGCTGGATAAGCCCTTCTGCCGGGGAAAGGGGTGGAACAGATGACGGAAAGGGAAGCGCTGCGCAGACGGATCTACGCTGTGGAATTCGCCTGCTGGGAGCTCCATCTGTTCCTGGATTCTCACCCCGGCAGCTGCGACGCTGCCCGGAAGCTGGAGGAATACAGGTCGAGAAGCGAGGCCCTGAGAAAAGAATATGAAGACGCCTACGGCCCCATTGGGGAAACGCCCCAAAACACCAGCCGCTGGGCCTGGATCAGGGACCCCTGGCCCTGGGAAAAGGAGGCCAACTAAATGTTTGTCTATGAAAAACGCCTGCAATACCCCATTCGGATCAAAGCCCCCAATGCCAAGCTGGCCAAGATCATCGCCAGTCAATATGGCGGGCCATATGTCAATAGGTGATAATAGCAAAATTTACCCCGGCTTACCGCAATGGCAGGCCGGGGCTGCTTGCTATATCCGACAATGGTAGGACGCGGGAAAGTCATGCCCAGTACACAATTTCCACCGCCCGGGGGCTTTTGTGGAAGGTGATGTGATCGACGAAAGACCGGTACAGGGAATTCTTCTCCTGGGGGGAGAGGTCGCGGTTTTCAAGCTGATCCAGAAGATTCAGCGCGTGCCGGGCGTAGGCCTCTTTGTCAACGGGCTTCCGCTGGGCGAGCTTGTCAAGCTGGCTTTGCAGAGCCAGGATTCTCTCCTGGCACTCTGCCTTGTTGCCCTGGTATTCCTGCAGGGTGTCCACGCCGGCAGCATAGGCCTCTTTGTGGCGCCGCAGGGCCTCCTGTTCTTTCTGAATACGCTGCTGAAGCTGCCGCTGCTCCTCGTCTTTGGCGGGCCGCTCCTGCTGGGTGATCTCGATGTCCAGGCTGTTCAGCTGCTGCCGGATCGCCAGATTCACCAGCTCCTCCAGCGCGTCTCGCCCGATGTAGTGGGACACGGTGCATCGCCCGTGGACATAGGCCGAGCAGTTTGCACCCGTCCCCGATCTGGACAGGGTAGCCCCGCAGGAGCCGCAGCGCACCAAACCCTGTAGAGGCCAGCTCACATC
>CAZBDS010000237.1:2410-3034 GCA_964490735.1 uncultured Acutalibacter sp.
CCTCCCCGAGCCCTTATACTTTTTCACCCGCTCACACATCATATCCTGCGCCTTGTCAAAATCGGCCTGGGAGATGATTGGTTCGTGCTGGCCCTCTACCAGCATTGTGCTGTCAGAGAGGCAGGATTTGTGATAGTCGTTTTTTTCTTGGGGGCACCACCGGACTTTTCCGATATAGGTTGGATTCCGCAATATGTATCTGACCGTGCGGTTCTCCCAGGTGTTGCCTCGCTTTGTGGGGATCTTCAGGCGGTTCAGCTTTTTCGCGATGGTAATGGTCCCGGAACCGGCCAGGAAGTCCCGGTAGATCATGCGGACGACCTCCGCTTCCTCGGGGAGTATCTCCAGCGTTTGGCCGGCGCCGTAACGGTAGCCCAGGGGCGCGACGCTGACCGGCAGGCCGCGGCTGACCCGTTCCGTCATGCCGCGCCGTACCTCCACGGCCAGATTGGCGCTGTAAAAGGCATCGAACCATTCGATGATACGCTCGATCAGCCCGCCGAAGGGACCTTCGACCACAGGCTCGGAAATGCTGATGACGTCGATGTCGTTTTCCTTCTTCAGCAATGATTTGTAAACGATGGATTCCTCCTGGTTCCGGGCGAACCGGGAAAATTTCCAGAC
>CAZBDS010000238.1:0-3016 GCA_964490735.1 uncultured Acutalibacter sp.
GGAAAGCCCCGGCCCTCAGGTGGACAAGCTGGTGCCCCGGCTGCAGAACAGCGCCAAGATCCTGTACGGCATTTACATCGGCCTTACTCTCATACAGGTCGTCCTGCTGCTTTTGGGCGGCATGTCCCTGTTTGACAGCGTCTGCACCGCCTTTGGCACGGCGGGCACCGGCGGCTTTGGCGTAAAAAACGACAGCCTTGCCGGATACAGCCCCTACCTGCAAACGGTCTGCACGGTGTTCATGGCCCTGTTCGGCGTCAATTTCAGCATCTTTTACCTGCTGCTCCTGCGGCAGTTCAGCCGGGTGCTGCACAACCAGGAGCTTCTGCTGTACCTGGGCGTGATGGCCGGTTCCATCGTGCTGGTCACCTGCTTTACCATGCCCCAGTACAGCGGCTGGGGGGAAGCCCTCCACCACGCGGCCTTCCAGGTGTCCTCCATCATGACTACCACCGGCTTTTCCACCGTGGACTTTAACCTGTGGCCCGCCTTTGTCAAAATGCTTCTGCTGGCCCTGATGATCTTCGGCGCCTGCGCAGGCTCCACCGGAGGCGGCATTAAGGCCGCCCGGGTGCTGCTGCTGTTCAAATCCGGACGGCGGAGCGTCAAGCGTATGCTGAAACCCCGGTCTGTGTCCGTCATTCACATGGACGGCCAAGTGGTGGACGAGGAAACCATTCAAAACACGCACAGCTATCTGGCCCTCTATTTCCTCATTGCCGTCATCTCCATGCTGCTCGTCTCCCTGGACGAGTTCTCTGTGGAGACAAACGTTTCCGCCGTGCTCGCCTGCCTGAACAACATCGGCCCCGGCCTGGACCTGGTGGGCCCCATGGGAAATTATTCCCAGTTCTCCGGCTTCAGCAAGCTGGTGCTCTCCTTCAACATGCTGGCGGGGCGGTTGGAGCTTTTCCCCATCTTCATGCTGCTGGTGCCTTCCGCCTGGCGGAAAAATTGAATTGGGCAAGCCTTCTGGCCCCTCCCCTTACAGTGGAGGGGCTTTTTGCCGCTCTAAAAAGGCTTCCAGGTTTTCCACCGTCCGGCGGGAAAGGAAGTGCTCGATCTTCTCCGTTTCCTCCAGCGCTTCCGTCCCGCCGTTGATCAGCTTTAAAAGCTCCGCGGTCAGCCGGTGGCGCCTGACCAGATACCCGCCCAGTTCCCGGCCCAGCTCCGTCAGGGTGATATAGCTGTACCTGGGGAACTCAATAAGCTCCCGGGCCCGCAGATTCCCCGCCATGCGGGAGGCAGACGGCGGCTTTACATGCAGGGCCCGGCTGAGCTCTGAGATCCGCACCACGCCCGACTCTCCCGCCATGCGGAAAATCATTTCCAGGTAATCCTCCATGGAGGAAGTGATCAGCCCGTGCTCCAAAAGGGTGTAGCCCTTCAGGGTGTAAAACCCGTCCCGTTCCATTCCCGTCCCTCCCTTCGGCCGTCACAAGTTGGGACGCCCCTGAATACTGTAGTCCTGAGAAAGAGTTTTTCCTTCTCCTAACATGTATTCGGGAGTGAAACCATATATGAAGCAAGAAACAAAGCTGTCCGACCTGCAGAAGGGCCAGACGGCCACCGTGCTGGAACTGAACGCCGAAAGCGCCATGCGCAGAAGGCTGCAGGACATGGGCCTGATCCGCGGCACACAGGTGGAATGCGTGGGCGTCAGCCCCCTGGGAGACCCCGCCGCCTACCTCATCCGGGGAGCCGTTGTGGCCCTGCGGGGCCGGGACGCCGATTGTATCCGGGTGGAAAATACCGCTTTTTCCTCTGCCAAAGCCCTTTTCCCCGCCGATCGCACGGGCCGTTCCTTCGCCCGGGCGGAAGAATAGGAGGCCGCGATGGGCCTTTCCAAAGATTCCACCGGCCGGGGGGCCGCCGGCGGGGAGCTGGTCCTCCGGAAAAAGTCGGAAAGCGACCGGGTCCTGGCCCTGGCCGGCAACCCCAACGTGGGAAAGAGCACCGTGTTCAACCAGCTTACCGGCATGCACCAGCACACGGGCAACTGGCCCGGAAAAACCGTACAGAACGCCCAGGGCACCTGCTCCTTCCGGGGCAGGGAGTACATTCTGGTGGACCTGCCGGGCTGCTATTCCCTGCTGGCCCATTCGGCAGAGGAAGAGGTGTCCAGGGATTTCCTCTGTTTTGGGAAAGCCGACGCCGCCGTGGTGGTCTGCGACGCCACCTGCCTGGAACGGAACCTGAACCTGGTCCTGCAAACCTTAGAGATCCAGCCGAAAACCGTGGTGTGCGTCAACCTGATGGACGAGGCCAAACGCAAGGGCGTGCGGGTAGACCTGGACCGGCTCTGCCGCCTGCTGGGAGTCCCGGTAGTGGGGGCCGCCGCCCGCAGCGGCAAGGGGCTGGAAAAGCTCCTGCGGAAGGCGGAACAGCTCTGCGCCGGGGAAACCCTTCCCTGTCGGAAGCCCCCGGTCACCTATTCCCCTTTTCTGGAGCGCTCGGTAAAGCGCATTCTTCCCGCTGTGAAGGACTTTTGTCAGGGAAAGGCGGACCCCCGCTGGCTCTCCCTCCGGCTGCTGGAAGGACTGGACGAAAGCCTGGAAGCTTCCCTGAAAAAGCGCCTGGGCCTCTCCCCTTTGGAGGACCCTGTCATTGCCGCCGCCCTGGAGGAACTGAAACGGGAGCAAAGCGCTTTAGGCATCAGCCGGGAAGCCCTGCAGGACAGCATTGTTTCCTCGGTGGTAGCCCGGGCGGAGGAACTCTCCCGGGCCGTGACAGCGGAGGAGCAGGGCGGCTACAGCCGCCGGGACCGCAGGCTGGACGCCCTGTTCACCAGCAAGCTGACGGGTTTCCCCATCATGCTGCTGCTCCTGTTGTTCATCTTCTGGCTCACCATCACCGGGGCAAACTACCCTTCCGAGCTGCTCAGCACCGGCCTGTTCTGGCTGGGAGACCGGATCCGGGAATTTCTCCTGTGGGCCCAGGCGCCCGTCTGGCTTGTCAGCCTGCTCATCGACGGCATGTACAAAACCCTTGCCTGGGTGACCTCTGTCATGCTGCC
>CAZBDS010000239.1:0-2992 GCA_964490735.1 uncultured Acutalibacter sp.
GGAATGTCGTTGACGTCTACGCAGACGAATTTGCGCTTTTTCTGCACGTCGGTGATGACATAGTTAATGGTGGCCTCCGCGGCGGTGCCGGCGGTGGTGGGAACGGCAATGGTGAACACAGTTGGGTTCTTCGTGGGGGCCACGCCTTCCAGGGAACGGACATCGGCAAATTCGGGGTTGTTGATGATGATGCCGATGGCCTTACCGGTGTCCATGGAGGACCCGCCGCCGATAGTGATCATGTAATCGGCGCAGCTTTTTTTGTAAGCTTCCACGCCGGACTGGACGTTTTCAATGGTGGGGTTGGGTTTGATGTCGGAATAGATTTCATAAGCCATGCCCTTGGAGTCCAGCAGGCCGGTGACCTTTTGGGTCACGCCAAACTTGAGAAGGTCGGGGTCGGTGGCGACAAAGGCTTTTTTAAAGCCCTTGCTTACAACGATGCCGGGAATCTCCTGAATGGCGCCTTTGCCGTGATAGGAAATTGCGTTCAGAACAAAGCGATTGACAGACATGATGATTACCTCCCAAAAATGGATATTGTTTACATGATATTATAACTGGAATAGCGGGGGAAATCAAGGCGGAGTTCAAAGAAAGGAGATCCGGGGACTATTTTTGTCTTAATTGTCACCCCGTGTATTATATAAAGGTTGACAATTTGGAAGAAATGTGGTACAGTCGTAGACGGCAAAAGGGAGGGAAGAAGTATGAGCACTTCTGCGGCACAGGTTTTGGAACTGCTGGAAAACGCCGGCGGCGCTCTGTCCGGCGAAGAAATGGCGCGGCAGCTGAACATCAGCCGGAACTCGGTTTGGAAGGCGATTCAATCCCTGCGCCGGGACGGCTATGAGATTGAAGCTGGCACAAACCGAGGATATAGGCTCCTTTCGCCGGGAAGCTTGCTGACCGTGGGCAATCTCCGCCGCCGCTTAAGCGGAGACGTAACCTGCGAGATGATTGAAATCCGGGAAAGTGTCACCTCCACTAACACGGTGCTCAAGGAGCTGGCGGAGAGCGGGAAGAAGCGGGAAACGGTCCTGATCGCCCGGCAGCAAACTGCGGGCAAGGGAAGGCTGGGACGGTCATTCCTATCTCCCAAGGGTACGGGGCTCTATATGAGCATTCTGCTGTATCCTGAATTTTCGGCGGAAGAATCCCTTTCCATCACCACGGCGGCGGCAGTGGCGGTGGCCGGAGCGGCAGAGGCCGTAACGGGCAGAGAGGCGGGGATCAAATGGGTCAACGACGTGTACCTGGACGGTTATAAGATCTGCGGTATTTTAACCGAGGCCTCTATCGACTTTGAGAGCGGCGGGCTGCAATACGCCGTGCTGGGAATTGGCGTCAATATCCGGGAGCCGGAGGGCGGTTTTCCGGAGGGGCTGCGGGATATTGCCGGAGCCCTGTACCGGCAGGATCCGCCTCCGGGTACGGAATGCGCGCTGGCCGCCGAAATCCTGAACCGCTTTTTCGGTTTTTATAAAGCGCTTTCCGCCAAGCCTTTTCTGGAGGAGTATAAGCGCCGGTCGCTGCTTACCGGAATGCGGATCGACTTTTCAAAAGGGAGAGAGCGCTATACCGGCGTAGTATTGGGCATAGACGATGACGCCCGGCTGCTGGTTCGGCTGGACGACGGAAACACCGCTGCTTTTTCTGCGGGAGAAGTAGTTCTCGATAAAAGCTTTTTGGAACAGCTCAGAAAAAAGAGAGGAGAAGAAAACTTATGAAGGTAAAAACGCAAAAGCTTGTAATGACCGGGGTGATGGCCGCTTTGCTGGCGGTTCTCTCTCCAGTTTCCATACCAACGCCGGTGGGTGTGCCCATTACTCTCCAGACATTTTTAGTGGCCCTTTGCGGCTTCGTTCTAGGCCCCGGGCTGGGGATGGCGGCGGTGGCGGTCTACCTTGCCCTGGGTGCGGTGGGGCTTCCTGTTTTCGCAGAGTTTTCCAGCGGCGCAGCTTGTTTCCTCGGTATGACCGGCGGCTTTTTGTGGGGATTTCTGCTGATGGTTTTCCTCTGCGGGATCGGTGCGCGCGGGAAAAATCCCTTTGCGGCGATTCCTCTGGGAATTGCCGGGCTTGCAGTGTGCCATCTGTGCGGAACGGTCCAGTTTTCGCTGGTGACCTCAAATTCGCTGTTTCAGGCCTTTTTGCTGGCCTCCGCTCCTTATTTCCTGAAGGACGTGGTTTTTGTGGCGGCAGCCTATTTTGCCTCCAAGGCGGTAAAGGCGGCCCTGAAAAAGGCAAGGCTGGTGGCGGAATGAAGCTGCGGGGCCATCATCTGTTTTGTACGGCGCTGTTTTCCGGCCACGGCTATAACGAGGCCTTTACCGAGGCAATGGGGGCAATCCTCCGGTCGCTGCGGGCAGGGGAGCCCATGGAGCTGACCTCCGGCCCCGACTGTGTGTGCGCAGCTTGTCCTCATCTTTTGGAAGAGGGAGGCTGCGCCTTGGGGACGGAAGACGTTTGCCGGCGGGACTGCCGTGCTTTGGAGGCCCTGGACCTGAAAGCCGGCGATACACTGACCTGGGGACAGGCGCAGGAAAAGCTTGGAGGCTTGACGGAACAGGCGTTTCAGTCCGTCTGCGGCAGCTGCCGGTGGCAGCGGGAAGGCCTGTGTTCGTTCCAACTGCTGCGGGAACGGACGGCAGTGGACTGACGGACAAGGGAAATTTATCCGCTATTGGCATTAAAAGCTCAGCGCGGTTCCGGAAGGGGCCGCGCTGAGCTTCTGTTTTGAAGGGCCTAAGGAAACAAACCCTTCGGCAGTCCCGGCCGCTTGCAATCGCTGGGCGTCTGTGATAAAATTTGATGGATTTCTAAGATGGGAGGGACGTTTGATGAACGGTGCTGTGCACAATTACAGCAGAGAGCTGGAACAGCTTCTGAAAGAACTGGAGAAGACCGGTAAAGTTCCCACGCTGCTGCTGCACGCCTGCTGCGCACCCTGCTCCAGCTATGTGCTGGAATATCTTTCCCGCTATTTTTCC
>CAZBDS010000240.1:0-2959 GCA_964490735.1 uncultured Acutalibacter sp.
TTAACGGAAAGGAAACCGCTTGGGACACGGCCTACGACAGCTCCAGGTCGTAGCCGTCCTTGGTGCCGTCGCAGTCCATGCTGGTCAGCAGGATCTCCCCTGCGCCCAGGCTCTCCGCCTCCCGGGCCCACTGAAGCGCGTCCTTTCCCGTGTCGATCCTGCCGCCGTTTAAGTACAGCGTCCAGCCGTCCCCGTTTTCCCTGCGCTTGGCGTCCATGGCCGCCACCACGCACTGACTGCCGAATTTCTCCGCCGCCTCCCGGATCAGCCCGGGATTTTTCAGCGCGGCGGAATTGACCGAGACCTTGTCGGCCCCGGCCCGCAGAATGGCCGTAAAATCTTCCACCGTGCGGATCCCGCCCCCCACGGTAAAGGGGATAAACACCGTCTCCGCCACACGCCGCACAATGTCCGTCATAATGTCTCTTCCGTCCGAGGAAGCGGTAATGTCCAGCAGCACCAGTTCGTCCGCCCCTTGGCGGTCGTACTCCGCGGCGGCCTCCACCGGGTCTCCCGCGTCCCGCAGGCTCACAAAATTAGTGCCCTTTACCACCCTGCCGTTTTTCAGATCCAGGCAGGGAATGATCCGTTTCGCGTACATGCTTTTCTCCTTTCCCGGCTTACGGCTTCAGCCGCCCGGCAAAATTCCGCAGCAGCGAGAGGCCCGCTTCCCCGCTTTTTTCCGGGTGGAACTGGCAGGCAAACAGATTTCCCTTCTGCACGGCGGCGTCCACGGTGACCCCATAGTCCGCCGTGGCGGTCACGATGTCCTCCCCGGCCCGCAGATAATAGGAATGGACGAAGTACACGTAGGGCTCCCCCTCCACTCCCTGAAAAAGCCCGGCGGGCTTTTGAAGTTTCAAAGAATTCCAGCCCATGTGGGGCACCTTCAGGCCCAGGTCCCCCGGCAGCCGCAGGATCTTCCCCTGCAACAGGCCCAGGCCCTGAACCCCCGGAGCCTCCTCGCTGCTTTCAAACAGGATCTGCAGGCCCAGGCAGATCCCCAGAAAAGGCTTTCCCGAAGCCGCAAATTCCCGGATAGGCCCTTCCAGGCCCCGGGCGCGCAGGCTCCCCATAGCGTCACCGAAAGCGCCCACTCCGGGCAGCACGGCGCCGTCCGCGGCCGCCAGGACCGCCGGATCTCCCGTGATTTGACAGTCGCAGCCGATATGGCGCAGCGCCTTCTCCACGCTGAGCAGGTTTCCCGCACCGTAGTCGATGATGGCCAGCATGAGCAGTTCTCCCCTTTAGCAAGATAAAGCAAGTATACCATAAAGCGGCCTGCCGCGCAAGGCTTTCTTTTCTCAAAAATCGGAAGATTTCTTCCAGCGATTTTCGTTTGACATTCACCCTTTCAAACAATATAATGAAAAGCAGAAATACGCTATCTGCGGAAAGGACGGAAGACTATGAAACTGCTGATCATCGGCGGCGTGGCTGCCGGAACAAAGGCCGCCGCCAAATACAAGCGGGAAGACCGCTCGGCGGAAGTGACCCTGCTATCAAAAAGTGCCGACATTTCCTATGCCGGCTGCGGGCTGCCCTACTATGTGGGCGGCTCCATCGAAAGCCGGGAGGAGCTCATCGTCAACACTCCCCAAAAATTCCAGGCCCTTACCGGCGTCAACGTGCTCACCCGCCGGGAGGCCGTCAAGGTAGATCCGGCCGCCAAGGCTGTCACCGCCAAAAATCTGGAAACCGGCGAAACGGAGACTTATTCCTACGACTCCCTGGTGATCGCTACAGGCGCTTCCCCGGTAGTTCCCCCGGTAGAGGGCACCGATTTGCCCGGCGTGTTCCAAATGCGCACCCCCGACGACGCCATCGGCCTGCGGACCTATCTGGAAGAGAATGAGGTCAAGAAGGCCGTGGTGGTGGGCGGCGGCTTTATCGGCCTGGAAATGGCCGAAAACCTGCTGGCCCGGGGCGTCTCCCCCACGGTGGTGGAGGCCTCCTCCCAGGTTCTGCCCGGAGTGCTGGACCCCGAGCTTGCGGCCTATGTGAAAAAGCACCTGCAGCAAAAGGGCGTCCGGGTGCTGACCGGCACCAAGGCCGAGGGCATCTCCGGAGAAGGAAAAGCGGAGACGGTCCGCACCACCGGCGGCAGCCTTTCCTGCGGCGCGGTGATCTTCTCCGTGGGCGTGCGCCCCAACACCGCGTTTCTCAACGATACCGGCATTGCCATGGAACGGGGCGCCGTGGTGGTGGACGAACAGCTGCGCACCTCCCTGCCCGGCATCTACGCCGCCGGAGACTGCGCCCTGGTGAAGAACCGCCTGACCGGCAAGGCCCAGTGGTCCCCCATGGGCTCCTCCGCCAACCTGGAAGGCCGCACCCTGGCCCAGGCCCTGGCAGGGGAGAAGAAAGCCTTTGCCGGCGTGCTGGGCACCGCCGTGTGCAAGCTGCCGGGCCTCAACTGCGGCAAGACCGGCCTGACCGAAGCCGCCGCCAAGGAAGCAGGCTTCGACGTGGAGACCGCCCTGATGGTCACCGACGACAAGGCCCACTACTATCCCGATTCCGCCTTCTTTGTCATCAAGCTCATTGCCGACCGGAACACCCGTGCCCTGCTGGGCGTGCAGGTCCTGGGCCCCGGCGCGGTGGATAAGCTCATAGATATCGGCGTGCTGGGCATTTCTATGAACGCCCGGCTCTCCGATTTTGAAAACCTGGACATGGCCTATGCCCCGCCCTTCTCCACGGCCATTCACCCCTTTGTCCAGGCCGTGTACGTGCTGGAAAACAAGCTGGACGGCGCGCTGCAGAGCATGACCCCCGCCCAGTACGCCGCCGGAGCCGCCGAGGGCTATACCGTTCTGGACGTGAATCCCCAGCCCACCGTTCGCGGCGCGAAGTTCATCGACCTGGGGAAGGTAAACGGCCCCCTCGAGGGGATCGGCAAGGACGAAAATCTCCTGCTGTTCTGCGCCAAGGGCAAGCGGGCCTATTTCCTGCAGAA
>CAZBDS010000241.1:0-541 GCA_964490735.1 uncultured Acutalibacter sp.
CCAAGGCAGAGCCGGACATGTTTGTCTGCGCCGGCACCGTCCTCACCGTGGAGCAGGCCCGGCAGGCCGTGGAAAGCGGCGCCAAGGCCATTGTCTCCCCGGGCACCAGCCCCAAGGTGGTGGAGTGGTGCCTAGCCCACGATATCCCCGTCTGTCCCGGCTGCGCCACCCCCACGGAGGTGGAAGCGGCCCTGGTCATGGGCCTTTCCACCCTGAAGCTTTTCCCTGCGGAGGCCATCGGCGGGGTCAAGCTGCTGAAAGCCCTTTACGGCCCCTACAGCCATGTACAATTCATGCCCACCGGCGGCATTTCCCCGGACAATTTGAAGGATTACCTCCTTCAGCCCAACGTCATCGCCTGCGGCGGCAGCTGGCTCTGCCCGGAAAAAGCCGTTGCCTCCGGAGACTGGGGGCAGGTCACCGCTTTGGCCCAGGCCTGCACCCAGTTGGTAGCAAAGATCCGAAACGCACCTGCAAACCGGTAAGCGCCGCCTGCCTGCAAACCGGTAAGCGCCGGTTTGCAGGCAGGCGGCGGGCGGCA
>CAZBDS010000241.1:551-2937 GCA_964490735.1 uncultured Acutalibacter sp.
ACGACCCTAAACCCCCCACAAACCCGTTCCGCGCCCCCTCCCCCAAACCCGTAACGCCCGGTTTGGCAAGCCGGCGGCGGGCGGCAGGAACCGCCCGACGCCCGGTTCAAAAGGAGCCCTTTTGAACTGCGTTTCTGCCCGTCCTTTTTCCGGCAGACTGCAAAAAACCGGACCGCGCATATGCGTGGTCCGGTTTTTTCTTTTTCTCTTTAGTTCGCGGCGGGAGCGGCTCCGCCCTGCTGAAGCAGCGCGATCAGCGTATTCACCCGCTCCTTCAGGGGCTTCTTCACGGCAACGCCCACAAAACCGCTCAAGCCCATCTCGCCCACATACACGCCGGGCAGCAGCGCGTATTTGATCCAGGCCTCAATCTGC
The DNA here is from genome assembly GCA_964490735.1 of uncultured Acutalibacter sp. Taxonomy (GTDB): domain Bacteria; phylum Bacillota; class Clostridia; order Oscillospirales; family Acutalibacteraceae; genus Acutalibacter. The sequence goes on from CAZBDS010000241.1 coordinate 927, forward strand.
ACCTGGCCGTTCTGGAAATTGACTTTCAGGAACTGGGGCGCGGCTACCATGCCCACGCCTTTCTTCCACACCTGCTCGCCCTTATAGGTGGTGTTGGTAAAGCCTTCGCTGCTCAGATAGCTGGTGACAACATTCCGAATGTCGTCGTCGCTTCTGGGAGATTGGATCATTGTCTGAAACCGCATTTTGTTCACCCTCCAAAATAATTTGTGGCTTCAGTATACCTCTTTTTCTCCAAAAAGGGAAGCCCTCATTTTCACAAAGCGGCAGAATGCTTTTTTCCGCCCAGCTTCAGCGCCCGGGAAGCGTTGAGCACCGCCAGGATCAGCACGCCCACGTCGGCGAAGACTGCCGCCCACATGGTGGAAAGATTCAGCGCGCTCAGCACCAGCACCAGCGCCTTCACCGCCAGCGCGAATACAATGTTCTCCCGCACAATCCGCAGGGTGTCCCTGGAAAGCTCCATGGCCTGGGCGATCTTTAGCGGGTCGTCGTCCATCAGCACGATATCCGCCGCCTCAATGGCCGCGTCAGAGCCCAGGGCTCCCATGGCGATGCCGATATCCGCCCGGGACAGCACCGGCGCGTCGTTGATTCCGTCCCCCACGAAGACCAGCTTTCCCTTGGGAGAGGTCTCCTTTAACAAGGCCTCCACTTTTTCCACTTTTCCGGCGGGCAGCAGCTCCGTATAAACCTGGTCCAGGCCCAGCTCGGCAGCCACCGCTTCGCCCGCTTCCCTGGCGTCGCCGGTCAGCATCACCGTTCGCTTCACGCCCTGGGCTTTCAAGGCCTTTAATGCCTGGGCGGCATGGGGCTTCACCTGGTCGGAGATCACGATGTATCCGGCGTAAGAGCCCTCCACCGCCAGATGCACCGTGGTGCCCGTTTTGTCCTGGGACTCCCAGTCCGCCACGCCGGCCTCCTCCATCAGCCTGCCGTTCCCTGCCCAAACCAGCTTCCCGTCCACCCGGGCCCGGACGCCCCGGCCGGAAAACTCCTGCACGTCACACACCCTGGAAGCGTCCGGCTGGCCGCCATAGGCTTCCCTCAAAGACCGGGAAATGGGGTGGTCGGAATAGCTTTCCGCCAGCGCCGCCAGCTCCAGCAGCTCCTGTTCCGTGCAGCCTCGGGGGTGGAGCTCTGTCACCCGGAACACCCCTTGGGTCAGGGTGCCGGTCTTGTCAAAGACCACAATCTCCGCCCGGGACAGGATCTCCAGGTAATTGCCGCCCTTTACCAGCACGCCGTTCCGGGAAGCCCCGCCGATCCCGCCGAAAAAGCTCAGCGGCACCGAGACCACCAGCGCGCAGGGACAGGACACCACCAAAAACTGCAAAGCGCGGCTGACCCAATCCGCCCAGCCCCCGCCGAAAAACAGCGGCGGCAGCAGGGCCAATGCCACAGCGCTCAGTACCACCACAGGCGTGTAATAGCGGGCAAATTTGGTGATGAAGTTTTCCACCTTTGCCTTTTTCGCGCTGGAATTCTCCACCAGGTCCAAAATTTTCGCCACGGTGGACTCCCCAAACACCTTGGTCACCCGCACCCGCAGCAGCCCGCTTAGGTTCACGCAGCCGCTGATGACCTCGCTGCCGGGCTCCGCCTGCCGAGGCAGGGATTCCCCTGTCAGCGCCGCGGTGTTCAGCGCCGAAGAGCCTTCCAGCACCACGCCGTCCAGGGGCACCTTTTCCCCGGCCTTAATGACGATTACGTCCCCCACCGCCACCTGTTCCGGGTCAACCTGCTCCAACCCGTTTTCCCGTTCCAGGTTGGCATAGTCGGGGCGAATGTCCATCAGCGCGGAAATGGAGCGCCGAGATTTTCCCACCGCGTAGCTCTGAAACAGCTCCCCGACCTGATAAAACAGCATGACAAACACGGCTTCCGGGTATTCTCCTTCCCCGAAAAGGCCGGTGCAGAAAGCCCCCACCGTGGCCAAAGCCATCAGGAAATTCTCATCGAAGACCTGGCCGTGGGCAATGTTTTTTGCCGCCCGCCACAGCACGTCCCA
>CAZBDS010000242.1:0-2928 GCA_964490735.1 uncultured Acutalibacter sp.
GCTACAACCGGGAGCTGGACGAACTGGAACGGCTGGAAGCCCAGGGCCGGGTCTTTGTCATCCGTCCTCCCAAGCCCGTCACCGTCTCCCGGACGGAAAAGGACGTGGAAAAGCTCAAAGCCCTGTACGACGAGGGCACAAAGACCTGCCAAAACCGCCTGGAAGCCTTGACAGCTTACCTGGAAGAATAAGCTCCCACGCAAAAAGCCTCTCCCGCAAAAGCCGATTTACGGCCATCGGAAGAGGCTTTTCTCTTCATTCTTTTCACTTTAAGTTAAGGCTCGTTTCCTGCCGTCCGGTCCACGTTAATGACCGCCCGGCAGGTGGGGTCGATCTGCCGCAGCTCCCCGAGGATTTTATCCCGGATCTGCCCGTCGGTATCCGTCAGGGAAAAAGGCGCCGCCACGTCAAACAGGATCTTGCACCGGGACTTGCCCCACACCACCCGGAAATCGTGAACGGAAACCTGGGGGTACAGCGCCTCCACCCGTTCCAGCACCTGTTGGTGGAGCCGGTTGGCCCGGGGATCGTCGGTCACCACCGGGTCCAGATGAATGACCAGGTCGATATTCTCCCGTTCCTTAAACTCCCGCTCGATGTTGTCGATAAGGTCGTGGCTTTCCAAAATGTCCCGCTCTGCCGGCACCTCGCAGTGCACAGAGGCAAAGCACCGCCCCACGCCGTAATTGTGGACGGTCAAGTCGTGCAGGCCGATCACGCCGTCGTAGGCCAGGATTTTCTCGCAGATCGAGCGCACCAGCTCCGGGTCCGGCGCCTCTCCCAGCAGGGGATTTCCGGTGTCCATCACCAAGCGCACGCCGGAGATCACGATGAACACGGCCACCATCAGGCCCAGCCAGCCGTCCAGATTCACCCCGGAAAGCCGGGTGATCACCGCGCCCAGCAGCACCACCGTGGTGGCAATCGCGTCGTTGCGGCTGTCGCTGGAGGTGGCAAACACCGTCTCCGAGGCGATCTTCTTCCCCACGCTGCGGTAAAAGAAGCACTGCCACAGCTTGATGAGGACGGAAGCAGCCAAAATCCCCAGAGCCAGCGCGGAAAAGTCCGCCGCCTCCGGGTGAAGGATCTTCTCCACCGAGCTTCTGCCCAGCTCCAGGCCCAGAAACAGCACCACAAAGGACACGATGACTCCGCTGAGGTATTCCATGCGGGCGTGGCCGAAGGGGTGCTTCTCGTCGGCGGGCTTTCCCGCCAGCTTAAAGCCCACCAGCATGATGATGGAGGAACCGGAATCCGTCAGGTTGTTGACGGCGTCCGCCAAAATGGCCATACTGCCTGCCAGCAGCCCGGCGATAAGCTTAATGGCAAACAGCACCAGGTTGGTGGCGATCCCCACCAGCCCGGCGGCTTTCCCCGCCTTTTCCCGGACCTCCCGGCGCTCCGGCTGGTCATAGTCCTTTACCAAAAGCTTCATGATGGCGTCGAACAGAAGAATCCCTCCCCGCCGCGGAGCTCCCGCAGCAAAAATCAGAAAGCAGCGGCGGCCCGGCAAAAGCTTTCCGCTCCCGCCGAAGGGCCGCCTTACCCGTCACTTTAAAATGCTTTCTCCCCGGCTGTCAATGGCCACGATCAGCGGGAAATCCCGCAGCGTAAGGCGCTTGACCGATTCGCAGCCCAGGTCTTCAAAGGCGATCACTTCCGCCTTTTCGATGCACTGGGCCGCCAGGGCTCCCGCCCCGCCGATGGCGCAGAGGTACACGGCGCCGTACCGCTTCATGGCCTCTACCACCTGGGGGCTGCGTTTTCCCTTGCCGATCATGCATTTGAGCCCCAGCTCTAAAAACCGGGGCGTATAGGGGTCCATGCGGCCGCTGGTGGTAGGCCCGCAGGAGCCGATGGGCTTTCCCTCCGGCGCGGGGGTGGGCCCGGCGTAATAGATGGCCGCCCCCTTCAGATCATAGGGAAGGGGCTCTCCCCTGTCCAGCAGCTCCGTCATGCGCTTGTGAGCGGCGTCCCGGGAGGTGTAGGCGGTGCCGGAAAGCAGCACCCGTTGTCCCGCCCGAAGGGAGCCTGCCCGCTCCTCCAGCTCGGAGGTATTGAGCCTTATTTCCTCCGGCATGGCTTAAAAGGCCGCCTTCTGCCAGAAGAATTCGATTTCCTCCCCCACGGGGCCATAGCAGAAGGCCACACGGCAGGGGGTGCCGCCCAGCTCCACGTCGCTGGGCTCCATCTTGATGGGATACCCGGCCTCGCGGACGGAGGCGATCAGCTCGTCCACCTGCTCGGTGGCAAAGGCCACATGGCAGAACTTTCCGCCGGGAACGCTTTCCTCGTCCGCCTTCAAAATCTCCATACAGGTGTTGTCCCCGCAGGAAAGCATCAGGCAGGGGTACTGAGGGTCGCCCCAGGACTTGACAGGCTCCATGCCCAGCAGCTTGGTGTAAAAATCTACCGTCTCCCGATACTTTTCCGCCGTGGGCTTTACGGCAATGTGATGGACGCCCTTAATTACCTTGCTCATGATGATACGCTCCTTCTCAAAAGATTTTTGTCATTTTCCGCGGTACAAAAAGGAACGCCATCGAGGCGTTGCCTCCCAGCGTTCCTCTGTGTCTGATTGCAGGTCTTACTTGCGATTAAAGATGGACATGATATCCGTAAAGGTGTCGTCATCGTCGATCACGGAAGGATCCACCCGGGGCTCTTCAGAGCGCACCGCCGTGCCGGACGCCACGGAGGGAGCCGGCGTACCGGTGCTGGTGCTGCTGAGGAAATCGTCGTCCTCCAAATCCACCAGGTCCAGGTTGCTCTTGGGCCGTTCGCCGTTCATGCCCTCAAAGCCGGTGGCAATCACCGTAACGGTCATCTCGTCCTCCATGCTCTCGTCGAAGGTGGCGCCCCAGATGATGTTTGCGTCCTCGTGAGCCCGCTCGGTGACGATCTGGGACGCGGTGTCGATCTCGTCCA
>CAZBDS010000243.1:0-2883 GCA_964490735.1 uncultured Acutalibacter sp.
ACGATCTTGCTGTCCTCTTTGGCAGCCTTGCGGATCGCCGCGTCAAGGTCTTCCCTGCGCTCCACCTTGCTGACCCCCACGGAGGACCCGGCGTTGGCGGGCTTTACGAATACGGGGAAGCTCAGGCGGGCTTCGATCTTGCTCTTGATGGTGTCCGGGGCGGCGTCGAAGCGGTCGGCGTAGAACCACAGGTAATGCGCCTGCTCGATGTTGGCGGCGGACAGCAGCGTGTGGGTGACGGCCTTATCCATGCACACGGCGGAGGACAGGGTGTTGCAGCCCACATAGGGAATGCCGGAAAGCTGGAACAGCCCCTGAATGGTGCCGTCCTCGCCGTTTTTGCCGTGAAGGGCCGGGAAAACGCAGTCCAGCCGGAGGATCTGGGCGCCCTGCTCCCCCAGGATCACCAGGCCGTGGACGGTGGGATCGGGGGACAGGAAAGCCGGCACGGTGCAGCCGGAGCTTTCCCAGCCGTCTTTGTCCAGCAGCTCCACAGGGCCGGTGTACAGCAGCCAGCGGCCGTCTTTGGTGATGCCCACCATGTGGACGTCGTATTTTTCCCGGGACAAATTCTGTAAAATGGAGGCCGCGGACATGAGGGACACCTCGTGCTCGGAGGAGGCGCCGCCAAAGATGACGGCCAGACTGAGTTTCTTTTCCGCAGTGCTCATAAAAACCACATCCAATTCCGTTGAGATTCAGGACGGTTCTGCAAACCTGGCTTAAACCTAGCTTACTATTATACTATGGGAGATGAAAATTATCAACTGTCTTTCCGGCCGGGACAAAAAAAGATAGACTTTTTCCCGCCGCCGTGCTATACTAAATACCCTAAAGTAACTACCTGGAGTGATCATATTTTGGATTTCAACGCATTTGAACGGATTCGGGACGCTCTGGCACAAGAGCTGGAAAAGCAGGGCTTTAACCCGCCCGAGCCCTTTGAGGACCCCGCCTGCCAGGCGGTGACCTACACGGCGGGGGATTTGGTGTACGGGCTGTTTTACGACCGGAAAAACCAGCGGTTCGAGCTGCGCTCCACCACGGTGAAAGGCGATGGCGCCATGGACAGCTGGCGGAATCTGTCCACCTGGCTGTTCGACGCGAAGACGGGCGACCGGGGCGACGCCGACAGCATTGCCAACGATTTTCTGGAAGTGATCCGCGGCCCCAAGCGCGTGGCCGTGGTCCAGCAGAAGCGCAAGGGCGGCAAGGGCGACGAGCGCAATGTGGACCCCCTGTTCTTCTTGAACCGGCTGGTGGGCGTGTTCCCCGAGCTGAAGGACGAGCTGAACGAGGAAAAGATCACCTACGGCCAGGTGCGGGCCGTCACTTTTGTAAAGGCCCACGTGGCGCCCAGGTGCCAGGACCTTGCCGAGAAATATCCCGACAGCGAGCCCTGCAAAAAGCTTTGCTCTCTGCTGGACGACATGTATAAAAACGGCGACATGGACGTGCGCTCTCTGGTGACGGCGGCCCTTTTGAACGGCGTAAGCGACCAGGCCTTTGAGACCCTGCAGGCACTGGTGGGGGACGAGCTGAAGAAGGACATCAAGTACACCCGGAAGCTTCGGGGCAAAAAAATCAAACCCGAAAAGAAGAAAAAGCAGAAAAAGGTGGAGAGCCGCTTAAAGACCTGACCGGCCGGCGGTTTTGACGCAAAAGAAAAGATTGACAAGAGCGGGGGGCCTGTGGTATACTGACAGTACCTCGGAAAAGAGGTTCTTTTTTTGCGCCTTCTTTTTTCTGAGGGAGGCTGGGGCCATGCCCCCTGAATTTATTCCGAATATCGGAGGTGCCGACAAATGCGAGTAAAGGTTGTGCTGGCCTGCACAGAGTGCAAGCAGAGAAACTACAACACCAAGAAGGAAAAGAAGAACACGCCCGACAGGCTGGAAATGCAGAAGTACTGCAGATTCTGCCGCAAGCACACCCTGCACAGGGAAACAAAGTAAGGAGAGGAAGAACATGGCTGACAAGAAGCCCAACGCTTTTGTGGGGTTTTTCAAGCGGATCGGCAAGTTCTTCCGCGACTGCAAGGGCGAGCTGAAAAAGATTGTGTGGCCCACTCCCAAAATGGTGTTTAAGAACACCGGAGTGGTGCTGGTCACCATTATTGTTCTTGGCCTGTTCGTGTTTCTGCTGGACACCGGGTTTATGAACCTGCTGGGTCTGGTAATGAATGTGGCCAAGGTCTGACAAGCCCCATAATGTCCCACAAAAATGGAGGTAATTATGGCAGACGAAGCAAAATGGTACGTGGTCCATACCTATTCCGGGTATGAGAACAAAGTGGCTTCCAACCTGGAGAAGACGGTGGAAAACCGCCAGCTTCAGGATCTGATCCAAGAGATCCGCGTGCCCACCGAAACGGTGACGGAGATCACCGAGGCAGGCAAGCGCAAGGAAGTGGAACGGAAGATCTTCCCCGGCTACGTCATCGTAAAGATGATCATGACGGACGAGTCCTGGTACGCGGTGCGCAATATCCGCGGCTGCACGGGCTTTGTGGGTCCCTCCTCCAAGCCGGTCCCCCTTACCGAGGACGAAGTGTCCCGGCTGGGGATTGAAAAGCGCACGGTGGAAGTGAGCTACAAGGTGGGAGATTCCGTCAACATCGTGGACGGCCCCCTGGAGGGCTTTATCGGCACGGTGGAAGAAATGGACGTGGAGAAAAACCGCGTTCGGGTCGTTGTTTCCATGTTCGGGCGGGATACCCCCGTGGAACTGGAGCTGGACCAGGCCGAGCTGGTAAGCTGACAGGCCGAATAGAAATTTGTCTGATGAGCGGGAGTACCCGCTTGTGGGAGACGGGAGCGAAATTTTGAAAACGCGCCTGTCGTTATGTACCACGCATTAGGAGGTAAGAAAATGGCACAGAAG
>CAZBDS010000244.1:0-2879 GCA_964490735.1 uncultured Acutalibacter sp.
CAGGTCCTGCTCACCGCGGAAATGGCCTCGTCCAGGGAAAGGCCCCTCTGCTGCAGCAGACGGATCAGCTCGGGAATGACCATGGAGGGGTGGGTGTCGTTGATCTGGATCACCGCGTGCTCGGGGAGCTCCCCGGGCCGAAAGCCCCTTTCGTCCAATTCCTTCAAAATAAGCTGAGCCGCGGCGCTGACCATAAAATACTGCTGATACACCCGCAGAAGCCTGCCCTGCCGGTCGCTGTCATCGGGATAGAGGAACAGGGTCAGGTTTTTCGCGATGTCCCTTTTGTCAAAATCGATGCCGTCTTTTACAATGGATTCGTCCACCGTCTCCAGGTCGAACAGGTGCAGGCTGTTTACCCCGCCCTCATACCCGGAAACGTCCAGGTCGTACATGACAGCCTTCAGGTCTCCCTGGGGAAAGGGCACGGAAAAACTCACGTCCGTTTTCCGCAGCCAGCCGCTTTCGCCTTCCCCGCCATTCAGCCAGACGTCGGGGCTCTCCTGCTGCTTGTGGTCCCGGAAGCTCTGCCGGAACAGCCCAAAGTGATAGAGCAGGCCCACGCCGTCCGCGGGCAGGTCCAGGGTAGCGGCGGAATCCAGATAGCAGGCGGCAAGCCGTCCCAGGCCGCCGTTGCCCAAAGAGGGCTCCGCCTCCAGCTCTTCCATGGCCGCCAGGGATTTCCCGGCCTCCCGCAAAACCTCCCGCACCTCATCGTACAGGCCCAGGTTGATCAGATTGTTGGAAAGCAGCTTGCCTATCAGAAATTCCGCGGAGATGTAATAGAGCTTCTTCTCCCCTTTAATTCTCGGCCGCTGCTCCAGCTTTTCCCGGGTAAGGCTCAGCAGGGCGTGGTAAACCGTCTCGTCGCCGGCGGCGGAAAGGCTTTCCGCTCCCAGCTCCTTCAGCTTTTCCAGCAGTTCTTCCTTCACATTCATGGGCGCACCTCGCTTCATCATCGCTTGGGGAATTTACTTTTCGTTTCGGGCCCGGCCATACAGCTCGGTCATGCGGGCCATGCGGCGGGCCAATTTCTTCTTCATCTGGCCCTTGGTCATGCGCCAGCACCAGTTGTTCCCGCCCAGGGTGGAGGGCGTGTTGAACCGTGCCTCACTGCCCAGATCCAGATAGTCCTGCATGGGTACAATGGCCAGATCCGCCGTGCTGGCCAGCGCCGTGCGGATAAAAGCCCAGTTGCCCTCTTTGTCGTCCTTCAGGCCCATGTATTCCAGGGCAACGGCCACGTCGGCGGGGTCCGCTGTGGAAAACCAGCCGCGGACGGTCTCGTTGTCGTGGGTGCCGGTGTACACCACGCAGTTGGTGCTGCCGTAGTTGTGGGGCATATAGTCGCTTTCCTCCCGGGAATCAAAGGCAAATTCCAGCACCTTCATGCCAGGATAGCCGCTCTGCTTCAGCAGCCGGCGCACGGCGGGCGTCAGGTAGCCCAGATCCTCGGCGATGATGGCCGCGCCGCCGAATTCCTTGTTGATGGCGTCTACAAACGCCTTGCCCGGGCCCTTGCGCCAGCGGCCGTTCCGGGCGGTCTCGTCCCCATAGGGAATGGCGTAGTAGCTTTCCAAGCCCCGGAAATGGTCGATGCGCAGCACGTCCACCAGGGTCAGGTTGGCCTTTAACCGCCGCAGCCACCACTGAAAGCCGTCCTTTGCCATCACGTCCCAGCGGTACAGGGGATTGCCCCACAGCTGGCCGTCGGCGGAAAAGGCGTCGGGCGGGCAGCCCGCTACCTCGGTGGGCACGTTGTTCTCGTCCAGCTGGAACAGCTGGGGAGCGGCCCAGACGTCGGCGCTGTCCATGGCCACGTAAATGGGGGCGTCGCCGATGATCTGCACACCCTTTTTGTTTGCGTACTTCTTTAGCTTTCCCCACTGGTCGTAAAAGAGATACTGTACAAAAATATGGTAATCCACGTCTTCCTTGCAGGCGGCCCGCCACTTTTTCAGGGCCTCCGGATAGCGCATGCGGATGTCTTCGTCCCACTCGTTCCAGGGCCTTTGGTCCATCTTCGCTTTAACGGCCATGTACAGGGCGTAGTCCTCCACCCAGCTTTTGTGCTTTTTCCGGAACCTGGTCAGGGCGCCCTCGTCGGTAAAGCGTTCAAAGGCCTTGCGCAGCAGCTTTTCCCGCTCCTGATGGACGGCGTTGTAGTCCACCCGGGTTTTGCTTTCCCCCCAAAAGGCGGCTTTGCACTCTTCCTTTTCCAGAAGCCCCTGCCTGCAGAGCGTGGAAAGGTCCACAAAATAGGGGTTTCCGGCAAAGGCGGAAAAGCTCTGATAGGGGCTGTCGCCGTAACTGGTGGGGCCCAGGGGCAGCACCTGCCAATATTTCTGCCGGGCCTCCGCCAGGAAGTCCACCCAGCGGTAAGCGGCTTTGCCGAAGGTGCCAATGCCGTACTTGGACGGCAGGCTGCTCACCGGCAGCAGCACGCCTGCCGAACGGGTCAACCACGTGTTCTTGTTCATCTTCATTCCTGCCCTTCTCGGATTACGATGATTTTTTGCCGAGCCCTTCTGTCAGAAAGGGCCGGCCTGGGGAAAACGTATTTTTTGCTTATAGTAAGAATATTATACCATCTTTTTCCAAAAACCTGCAACCGGTTTTAAAAATCCCTTTTCGCCGAAAAAAGGCAGAGCCCGCAGGCCCTGCCCAAAATCGCGCTTTATTTCACTTCCACCGTCCAGCCGAACTCGTCCTTCACCTTGCCGGTCTGGATCCCAGTGACCGTGTCGTACAGCTTCTGGCTGACGGGGCCGATGCCGCCCCCGGCGATCTCCATGACGGAATCTTCAAAGCGGAGGGTCCCCACGGGGGAAATGACCGCCGCGGTGCCGCTGCCCCAGCACTCCTCCAGAGCGCCGGTC
>CAZBDS010000245.1:0-2865 GCA_964490735.1 uncultured Acutalibacter sp.
GTCTATCCTGCAGCGCTTCCAGAACGCGGAGCCTCTCGCTTCTCTGGAACCCGTCTGCGCCAAGGAGGACGTAGTGGCCCTGCAGCGGAGCGTTCGAGAAATTTATGTAAACCAAGTTTTGCTGGATTACATGGCCCGCATTGCCCAGGCCTCCCGGGAGTTCCGGAATGTAGAGCTGGGGATTAGCCCCCGGGGCACCCTGGCGTTGCTCAGGGCTGCCCAGGCCTATGCCCTGGTGCGGGGCGGCGGGTTTGTCACCCCCGAGGACATCAAGGCCGTGGCGGTGCCCGTGCTGGCTCACCGGCTTTCCATCAGCGGGGGCACGGGTTCAACCGGGGCCCAGCGGCAAGCGGTGGAGGATCTTCTGCGCACCGTGGACGTGCCCACCGAGGATTGGAGCCGCTGATATGACCATCTTCGCCATTTTGCTGCTGCTTTTGCTGCTGGCTTTCGTGATCCGGAAGCTGTACGACCGCTTTTGGGATCGGGGCCTTTCCTGCCGGATCTCCTTCCAGGAGGAATACGCGGTGGAGGACGATCTTTCTTCCCTCCATCTGGTGATGGAGAACGACAAGCTGCTGCCCCTGCCGGTGGCGGAGATCGATTTTCACATGGACCGCCGCCTGCAGTTTGCCGACGGTCAGAACAATTCTGTCAGCGACCAGACCTACCGGCGGGACGTGTTTGCCCTGTTTGTCCGGCAACGGATCACAAGGACCCTGGATTTCAAATGCGTGGGCCGGGGGTACTTCCGCATCGAGAAGGCGGGCCTTACCGCCCAGGACCTGTTCCTGACCCGGAAATATTTGTCCTCCTATCCCCAGAACACCGAGTTCTATGTGCTGCCCCGGCCTGTTCCCACTGGGCAGATCAACATTCCCTTTACCCAGGTGATGGGGGCGGTGCTCAGCCGGAAAAAGATTTACGACGACCCCTTTGAATTTGCGGGCCTGCGGGAATATTCCCGGGGCGACCCCATGAAATACATCAACTGGAAGGCCAGTGCCAGGGCCGGCGAGCTGCTTACCAATTTCCACGAATCCACCCTGTCCCAGAAGGTCGTTATCCTGCTGGACATGGAGGGGAAGGGGGTCCAGCAGGCGGACGTGCTCAACGAGGCCGCCGTGCGGATCGCCTGTTCTCTCAGCGAGCGGCTGCTGCTGTCCGGCATTGAGCTGGGCGTGTACAGCAACGGGACCGATGTGCAGACCGGTGCCCGTTGGAAGCTGGAAAGCGTGTCCGGCGCAGGCAGCGGGCTTTTCCTGAAAAAGCGGTTTGCCTGCGTCCAGTCGGAAAACGGGCTGCCTCCCATCTGGGAATGCGCTCCCCGGATTCAGGGTCCGGGCAGGGAAGAGGACCTGCTGGTGCTGGTATCCCGGAGCCTTCGGCCCGAAACCGCCGAAAACTTTTCCCGCCTGGCGGGTAAGGGGAAGGGCCTGCGGATCGTCCCCTGGCACGATGAAAAGGGGAGCATTCCCCACTGGCCCAACGTGGACGTCCTTTGGATGGAGGTGTAGCGTATGAAATGGCTGAAAGCTCATGTGCATGCCGACGGCCGCACCCTGCTGCTCCGGCTGCTGTCCAGGCTGCACTGCGCCCTGCTGATGGCGCCGCTGTGCGTCCTGGCCTTCGATTTTCTTCGCACCACCACTTTGACGGACCTTTCCGAGGGCCCCCTCCTGACGCTGACAGATTCCCAGCTGGTGATCCTATACCTGCGGGCGCTGCTGTTCGCGGTGCCCGTTGTGTTGAGCTGGTATGCCGCCCGGGACCTGAAGTATCTTTGGCAGTATCTTTTGGCTTCCCTTTTGATCTCGGCTCTCACCTGGCTGCTGATGGGACACCCTGGCGGCGCTGTGCTGGGAGTTTTGGTCTGTTTCTTCCGGGGCCGGGCCCGGCTGTCGGAAACGCAGGAGCGTTCTATTTTGGACAGTCCCCATTATCTGGCGCTGCTGGTATTTTTACTGCCTTTTCTTCTCAGCGCCGTCAACGGGCTGCCGGTCACCCAGCGGCTGTCCCTGATCTCCGCGGCCCTGTACCTGCTGGTTTGCTTTGCCTTTCGGGGCGTTTCCCGGATTGACGCTTACCTGGAGCTGAACCGGAACATGCACGGCCTGCCTGTCCGGCGCATTCAGCGGATTGGCGGGGCCGCCGTGCTGGCCGTGGCGCTGCTGGGCGCCGTTCTGCTGCTGCCGGCGGTGTTCGGTATGCAGGGGGATTTTCGGATCGATATAGACCATACCCAGCCCACGGGGCAGATCCATCTGGACGACTACGAGCTTCCCGAGGCCACCATGAATCCCGAAGACATGAGGCCCATTCTGGACGACGTCAACCCGCCCTTTGAGCTGCCTCCCTTTGTCCGGTATCTGTTGTTTGCTATGGTGGTGGCAGGCATAGCGGCCTTGGCCCTTTACTCCGTTTATCAAATTTTCAGAAATTTCCGGTTCTCTTATACGGACAGCCGGGACGAGGTCCATTTTCTTTCCGACCTGGACCGGAAAGAATCTACCGTGGAGCCGGGGGAGAGGAAAAAGCGGATTCCCTTCCTGGACCGTTCGCCCAACGCCCGGATACGCAGGCTCTACCGCCGGACGGTGCTGCGCGCTTCCAAAGACGAACCGAAGGGCTGGCAGGCCCCCGGGGAGCTTGAAAACCAGGCGGGACTGACGATCCCGCAGCTGCACGACCTGTACGAAAAAGCCAGGTATGGCAAGGCCCCGTGCACGGCGGAGGAGCTCCGCGCGCTGAAAGAAAAAACTTGATTTTTCCGGGGCAATGCTTTATAATAATCTCTGCCCGCCATACACTTGCCGGTGTGATGGAATTGGCAGACGTAGTGGACTCAAAATCCACCGGTAGCGA
>CAZBDS010000246.1:0-2862 GCA_964490735.1 uncultured Acutalibacter sp.
AATCGTTATAGTTCATATGACATACGTCCCTCCCAACCCTATCCGCTTGGCGCGGCTTGCCAGGATCTGCCCGTACTGGGTGGCGTTCAGGTCGCCCCATTCCGCAGTTGCTTTGGTAAGTGCGTCGGTATCATAGGACACCGAACTGTCCCCCAAGGTGGCGGAAGACACCACGCCCACCAAAGCCCCTGTCGCTGCGGCCTGTCCGGGAGTGTCTGAGCTTTCGGCATAGGTCCGCAGATACAGCGTGGCATAATGGGCAACGTAAAGCCCCGCCGCATAGCGCCATCCGTCAAGCCACACCTCGGGCTGAATGACACTATTTGCCTCGGCGACGATCATTTCCAGCATGGGCAGCGGGACCAGAGAAACATAGATGGGTTCCTCTTCCCCCGCCTCGTTTTCCGCCGTTTCCTTCTTAAAGAACTGGGGGAAATCTGCCTGGAACATCTCCACAGTGTAATTCCCCACAGACCGGCGGATATTGGCAGCTCTGGCCCTTACGCCAAAGAACTGCGGATTGTCCCAGTACATTTCTTTCCCTCCTTACTCCTTGGGCTTGCGGCGAACAACGGGCTTCGCTTCCTCGTCCGCAATGGCGCCGTCCTTACGGGATTCGGGAATGCCGATCTTGCCGTCCTTCACCAGATCCTGAAAATACTGGGTCTTGGCGGCCCAGTCGGGGATCTCTCCCACAAAGCCGCGCTGCACCCGGAAGGTCTCCGAGCCGTCAGCGCTGGGGAGGATCACATTTCGCTTTGCCGCGATAAACATGGTCTTTCTCCCCCCTTAAATGCCGTCGAAATAGGCGATGGAAGTGGGGTAGAAGATCTGCACTTCGGAAATGTTCGCCATATACGCCGTGTCATAGCAGACATTGGAGACGTTGGGAGCGGACATGATCCGGCTCAGCGGTACCAGCTCGTCCAGCTTCACAAAGCGGTCATGGTTCACATACACCACCATGCGGTCCTTGCCGCCGGTGCCCGCGCCCTTGTTCCACCGGGTGGCGCCGATAAACAGGCTCTTGCCGTTCTTCGCGGCGATGTTGTTCTTCAGCACATAGTCCATGATCGTCTCGGTGGCCAGATCGGTGACCATCGTGTTCAGGATATAGGTGTACTGGTCATAGGGCAGCAGGATATGGTTGGGAATGGCATCCTCGTCATAGCCGTTTGCTTCCCAGACCGCAGTGATGGCCTTGTTGATGTCGTTTAGGATCTGCGCGGGGGTCTTGTCCGCCCACTTCGTGGAGGGCGTGGTTGCGCCGTTTCCGGCCACGGTAGTTTCCACAGCGTCGGGGTTGTTGATCAGGCCCGTGGTGCCGTACTCCTTGATCCCCAGGTAGACGTTTTCGTCCATGTGCTTGTCATAGGCCATACGAACGCCGTCCGTCAGCAGCTGATCCAGGGACCGGCCGATGTAATTGGCCTTCTGCATGTCCACAAACATCACCCGCAGGGCCGCGGCGAACACGTGGGCCTTGTAGAGGCCCTTGTCAACAGAGGCCTGCACCGTGGGGATCCCGTTGGCGCCCCCGGCAGTGACAGGGCTGTCACCGGCGCCTCCGGTAATGCCATAGGCAACGGACATAGCCGAAGCGTAGTCCACCCAACCGCCGCCGGTCTTGATGACGATATCCCGCGGATAGGTAACGGAAGTCAGGGGCTTGCGGATCAGGGGATCGCGCTTTTCGAGCTCGGAAACAAGGAATGCGCCGGCGCTTGCAATTCCCGCAGCGTCCATCGTGGGAACACTACCGGAAACGGGAGCGCCGCCCAGATTAGGCGTAAATACGCCAGCGTCAAAAGTGCCCATATTTTTCATAGCCATGATTTTTTCTCCTCCTTTAAGCGTTGTTCATGGTCAGAATGCGCAGCTCGGCCACGCCGTTCGCGTCGGCAGGACCGGCCCACTGACAGTTGGTCAGCTCCACGGTATTGCCGGCAGTGGAATCGGCTTCCGCCTCCAGGCCGCCCACAGCGGCAGTGGGAGCCGCCGCATTTGCAGCTACACGCAGATAGACCTTTCCGCCCAGTTTCGGGGTGCCCTTTTGGCAGATCACGTTGATGGCGCCACGCTGGAAAGTGGGCACAGCCTCGCCGGGGGCATACTGGCCGTCGCTCTGCTTCAGGTAGGTGAGGGCGGTCTTGATCTCAAAGCCCGCAATGCCCACGAACAGCGCCGCGGTATCTCCGCCGCCCATCGGCACCACTTCCCCGTTGGTGTTGTACTTCAGGGGAGTGCCGTACACGATATTGTCCGAGCCGCCAGCCGGACGGGTGTTTACGATCATGTCAGGTTGCCGGGCATAGCAGCCAGCAAAGCCGTGGTTCATTTCTTTTCCGATAATCTGAGGATTCAGACCCATTTACTTTTCCTCCTTCACAGTGTGGGGATTTCTGGCCGCATAGATGGCTTCCTGCTCCTTATAGCGGGATTCCACGTCCAGGCGGCTGTCATTGGCCTTCTTGGCGTTTTTCTGGGCGGCGGTCAGGATATCTCCCATCACGCCGGATTTAGTCAGGGAAGAAATGAAAGCGTCGGTCACCCGGGCCCTGTCTTCCTTGTTGGAAATGGCGGCAATGGCCGGCCTCACTCTCCTGATCAGTTCGCTTGCCGTATCCCGGGACAGGCCGCAGGCGTCTTCCTCCATCTCATCGGCAGGCACCGTAACCGCTTCCTCCTTCTTTTCGGGGGTCAGCTTCTCCAGCAGATCGTCCAGGTCTCCTTCATCGGAAAGCTTCTTCTCTTCCCGGTCGTTTTTGTGCTCCAAGCCCGCAAGCATTTCGATCACTTTGTCCAGCTTGCTGCCCAGGTCGTCCCCTTTGGGGGCCCGTTCCACCATCACGTCTTTGGCGG
>CAZBDS010000247.1:0-1220 GCA_964490735.1 uncultured Acutalibacter sp.
CCTGTACGACATGACCAATCCGGCCTACATCGCTTCCGCGCCCTTTACCTTTGCTTTTAAGTTCCTGCTGGCCGCTGTTTGCGGCTGGGTGGCCTATGCCGGCGGCAAAAAGGGAACAGACCACAGGCTGAACATCATAGCGGCCGTCTGCGGCAGCGTGACCTATATGATCCTGTATCTGGGCAAGAGCTTTATTTCCGGGCTGCTCATCGGCAGTGAAATGGGGGCGGTGCTGACGGCCCTTGCCACCAAGGCGGTGACCTCCATCGTCAACGCCATTATCGCCACAGTGGTCTCTGTGCCGCTGTACGCCGTGATCCGCATGGCTCTGAAAAAAAGCGGATTACTGGAAAAGATCGGCTGAGCTTTATGATATTTTCCGATTCCCCGGAGGCTTTTCGTGAGCCGCCGGGGAATTTTTTCAAACAATTTTTTCCGGCGCGCAACCGGAACACTTTTTAGCTGTCTATAAGGGTGAAGGGCCTTTCAAAAGAAAGGGGGAATTGTTATGGAGGACCGGGAGATCGTAGAGCTGTACTGGAAGCGGTCGGAGCAGGCGATTTCCGCCGCGGCGGAAAAATACGGCGGCTTCTGCCGGGCGGTGGCCTATCGGATCCTGGGCGACCGCAGGGACGCGGAGGAGTGCGTGAACGACGCCTATTTCAGAGCCTGGAACGCCATTCCCCCCGCAAGGCCGGACAATTTCGGGGCATTTCTCGTAAAGATCACCCGAAACGCGGCCTTAAACCGACGGCAGCAAAACCGGGCCAAAAAGCGGGGCGGCGGTCAGACAGAGCTGGCTTTAACCGAGCTGGAGGAATGCGTACCCACCGTCACCAGCGTGGAGCAGGGCGTGGAGGACGGGATCCTCACCGCCGCCCTGGAAAATTTCCTCTATGCCCAGCCCCAGCCCAAACGGAACATTTTTATCCGCCGCTATTGGTATCTGAGCCCGCTCCGGGACATTGCCAGGGAATACGGCATGAGCCAGTCCAAGGTGAAATCCCTGCTGTTTCGGATGCGAAAGGAACTGAAAGCGTATTTGGAAAAGGAGGAGATCCTGTTATGAAAAACGAAAAGCTGCTGCGCGCCATGGGAAACATCGAAGATGAGCTGATCACGAACGCCATGCCCGGCAGGGCGGAGCAAAAGCCCCGAAGGCTCCGCAGGGGGCTGGCGGTGGCCCTTGCCGCCGCGCTGGTGCTGACCCTGACCATCGG
>CAZBDS010000247.1:1320-2851 GCA_964490735.1 uncultured Acutalibacter sp.
TTCCTGCGGGAAAAGACCATCAAGGGTAAATGGGAGCTGGAATTCGACGCGAGCTATGAAGACCTTTCCCTGGACCTGCCCGCCGGGCAGAGTCTGACGGTGGAGGGCGCAGACGTGACCTTAAATGAGATCACCGTTTCCCCCCTGTCCTGCATGATCAAGCACACCGTGGACCCCAAGGGGGCCGACCTGAAGCGGGTCGTCGTCACGGAGCCGTATGAGAGAACCCTGCAGGACCGGTTGGAGGGGCTGGAATGCGTGATCACGAAAAAGGACGGCACCCGTTTCTCGAATCCTTCCGCACTTCTGCAGGAGGACAGCCACGCCCAAAGCTCCCACTGCGATTCCCGGGAGCGGGGCGGAAAGCTGGAATGCTACAACCTGATTCGGTTCGACCAGATGCTCCCCCTGGACGAGATCCAGTCCATCGCCATAGAGGGCGTGGAGATCCCTCTTTCCTGAGGGTTTCTTTCAGGGCCCCTGCCGAAAAGGCAGGGGCTTTTTCTTTTTGTTTTTCTTCCGGAAATAGTTTCTTAAAATATTTTTCAGGGAAAGATGGCGGGACCGTCACACATCTTTCACAATGCGGGGGGATAATAACGACAATGAAATGAGAGCATCAGCTTCGCATAGAGATTTGTGAAAGGAGAAATGACTTATGTATAACCCCTATGAGAACGGATACAACGAACACAGCGGCCAGGAAAAACGGCCGGAAGAGCAGAAGCCGGAGGAACGGAAGTTCACGGCTCCGAACTACACCTATACCTCCCAGACGGCGCAGAGCCAGCCCCAGGGAAATCAGCCCCAGGAAGCCCGGCCTGCGTCGGTTCAGCCTGGAGCAGGCCAGCCTGGAACAGGTCAGCCCGAAACAACGCAGCCGTCTCAGGCAAGTCAGCCGGCTCCCTCCGTCACCTACCACACCGGGCCCGTCTACAGCGGCGCGGCCTACATTCCCGGCCAGAACGGCGCCTCCCAGCAGCCGAAAACGGCTTACACCTGGGACCCCCGAAACGGCGGGCCCGCCTATTACAATCCCGTGCAGCCCCCCAAGCCCAAAAAGGAACGGAAAAAAGGCGGCGGCAAATTCGCTTTAAAGCTCCTGGCGGCGGTGCTCTGCTGTGCCATAGTCTCCATGGGTTCGGTGGGGGTCTTCGCCCTGATGATCCAAAACGGCGTGGTGAACATTGAGAGCCGGGGCGAATCCAACAAGACGGCGGCTTTCACCCTCTACAAGCAGGCGGACAGCGGCAGCGACGCCACCCCCACGGTGACCGGCGAGAGTATGACTGCCCAGGAAGCCGCCAAAAAGGTGACGCCCTCCGTGGTGTGCGTGCAGAATTATCAGGTGACCCAGCAGGGCTATTACTGGAGCTTCGGCGCCGACGAGGAAACCCAGGAAGGCAGCCTGTCCCCGGCCGGGGAGGGCTCGGGCATCATCATCTCCAAGGACGGCTATATCGTCACGAACCAGCACGTGATCGACGGGGCCACCAACCTGAAGGTGGTCACCTCCACCGGCCTTACCTAT
>CAZBDS010000248.1:0-2844 GCA_964490735.1 uncultured Acutalibacter sp.
CGGGAGCTGGGCCTGCCAGACTACCTCGTCATGCGCCAGCCCTTCCCGGGGCCGGGTCTCGCCATTCGGATCATCGGGGACATCACCAAGGAAAAAGCGGACATGCTGCGGGAAGCCGACGCTATTTTCCGGGAGGAAATGGCCGCTGCCGGCCAGGACAAACTGGCAAACCAGTATTTTGCCGCTCTGACCAACATGCGCTCCGTGGGCGTGATGGGCGACGGCAGGACTTACGACTATGCGGTGGCCCTCCGGGCGGTGACCACCAGCGATTTTATGACTGCCGATTGGGCCCGGATCCCCTATGACGTGCTGGACCGGGTCTCGGTGCGCATCGTAAACGAAGTGCCCGGCGTAAACCGGGTGCTCTACGACATCACCAGCAAGCCTCCGGCCACGGTGGAATTTGAGTGACAAAAATAGAGGGCACGGCGATGCCATGCCCTTTTGTATCTGCTTTTTGAAAGAGTGAGCTAAAAAGCCGCGATCGGCTTTCACTGCGCGCTTACCAATTCACATCGACGTAGATCGAAAACGCGGGAAACTCGGCGTATTTTTCTCTAGCCAAAAACTGGGTATGATCGTATTTAAATCTTTCTACGGTGTCGTCTGCCCTTACAATGGGATCAACAAAGCCCTTTTCGGTAAGCTGGCGTTTTATTTCCGGCACGATCTTACCCGGGACGTCACGTCCGTAGGTGTTATTTGTGACCGGGGTGCCGTAAAAATGCTCAATTGCCGATTTGTATTTTCCGAAATCGGTGTCATAGACAAAAAGGGTTTTCCTCCCGTTCTCCGAAATCTCGGGTCCGTCATATTCTGTGCAGTAATACCCATGAACGCTTCTCTGAGATGCGCTTACCTTTTGGCAGGTAGCCAAAATCGTGACAACAATGCTGTCTGCCAAAGCCTGCGCTTTTTGGTCCCTGGCTTTGTCTCCATTGGGATCGTAATTGTTCTTAAGGGTATCGATAAAGCTCATTTTTTCCTTCCCCCTTTGTATGTTGTGATTATAGCATAGGTCTGAATTGGATTCAAGATTTCTTATGAAAGATAGAGGATAAGATGCCTTCGGACACTTGCGCCGGAGGCGTCTTTGATGTATAATGTCGAAAAAAATCAGGAGATAATGAAATCGGATAGATTGGGATTTACGGAGTGAAATAATATGCGGTTCAGGATACAAAAAGTTAAAATGACAAGTACGGATATAAAACGCATTTACTTTGAAGCGTTCCCCAAAAGGGAGCGTATGCCGTTTCCTGTGATGGTGGCAATGTCTAAATTATGGAATACACAGTTTTTCGGCTTTTACGATGGGGATATTCCTTGCGGATTTATATATTTGGCCTCTAGTAGAAAAATTGTATTTGTGATGTTTTTTGCTGTGGATGCATCTCTTCGCTCAAAAGGGTATGGCAGTCTTATATTGCAGCAGCTAAAAGCCAAATATCCCGATAAAAAAACAATCATTTCCATTGAGCCTTGTGAGGATAGTGCCCCTGATCTTGATTTGAGGAAAAGGCGTAAATCGTTTTATATGCGAAATGGATATAACGAAACCGGGTATATGATGAAACTGAATGGCGTAGTACAGGAAATAATCATTACAAACGGGGAGTTTGTAAAAAAAGAATTTTCTTCCTTTTTTGTGCTTTACAGTTTTGGCAGTGTTTATCCCCGCATATGGAAAATTGTGCCATGATTAGGCACACAAACTTCGTAGTAAGCTTGAGGAATTGTAAGCTGAAGGAGGCATGACATGCAGAACAAAATGGTGATAGCGGAAACGGGAAGGCTGATCCTGAGAAGATACAAAAGAGAGGACATACAGGACTTGTTTGAGTATTTATCCGATCAGGAAGTGGTGCAATACGAGCCCTACAAGCCGATGACTCTGGAAGAAGCAAAAGAAAATCTCGCATGGCGCATTGATACAGATGAAATGATCGCCGTTGTATTGAAGGAATCCCGGAAAATGATCGGGAATGTATATTTGGGCAGGCGCGATTTTGAAGGGTTGGAAATAGGCTATGTGTTCAACCGGAAGTATTGGGGGCAGGGGTATGCTTTTGAAAGCTGCAAAGCTTTGATTGATCAGGCGTTTTCAAAGGGCGTGCACAGGATCTATGCGGAATGTGCCCCCGCCAACAGGAACTCATGGAAACTGCTGGAAGCATTGGGTTTTCAGCGGGAGGCCCATTTTCGAAAAAATGTGTATTTCTGGAAGGATGAAGCCGGAAACGCGATTTGGAAAGATACCTATGTCTATGCCAGGTTAAATGATAGCGCATAAATGAATTTTGCTTATCGAAAAGCCGCTGCCAAGGACAGACAGGAAGAAGCTTTCGGCCCACTTGCGCCGGGGGTTTCTTTGGTGTATAATATCCGCGAAGCTTAGGGTCGGGTATTGCATTTCCGGCTTACACCTGGGAAGGTTCACGTGTGCCCACCGCAGGTGTGTATAATATCCGCGAAAGATATAGATTTAACTTTATGAAAAACAGAGGAGGACAAAACCATGGAAAACAACAAGCGTCCCGAAAGTATGAAGCGAATTGAGACTCCCGAGCTGGCCCAGGCCTTTATCGAGGAGCAGATCAAAGCCGTCCAGGCCCAGGTGGGGAACAAAAAGGTGCTGCTGGCCCTTTCCGGCGGTGTGGACTCCTCCGTAGTGGCGGCCCTGCTCATCAAGGCCATCGGCAGGCAGCTGTTGTGCGTCCACGTGAACCACGGGCTGCTGCGCAAGGGCGAACCCGAGCAGGTGGTTCAGGTGTTCCGAAATGAGATGAACGCGAACCTTGTCTATGTGGACGCCGTGGACCGCTTCCTCAATAAGCTCAG
>CAZBDS010000249.1:0-2842 GCA_964490735.1 uncultured Acutalibacter sp.
CAGAGGTGATGGCGTGCATATCGCCGGTAAAGTGAAGGTTGATGTCCTCCATGGGCAGAACTTGGGCGTAACCGCCGCCGGCCGCTCCACCTTTTACACCGAATACCGGGCCCAAAGAGGGTTCCCGCAGGGCGATAATGGCATTTTTGCCAATTTTGGCCATGGCCTGCCCCAGACCGGCTGTGGTGGTGGTCTTCCCTTCTCCCGCCGGAGTGGGATTGATGGCGGTAACAAGGATCAGCTTGCCGTCGGGCTTGTCCGCCAAACGGGCAAAGGCCGATTCATTGATTTTTGCCTTGAATCTGCCGTAAAGCTCCAGTTCTTCTTCCTGAAGGCCAAGCTTCTCCGCAATTTTTGTAATCGGAGTAAGTTTTGTTCCCTGAGCAATCTCGATATCAGTCAGCATAGTTCACCTCATGCCTTTCCGGCCGTCCGCTGGCCAAGCGAATTGGAAGTTCCTGATAAATTATAGAGTATAATGTTGAAATAGTAAAGACTGAAACAAAAAAACTTGCCGACTTCATATGGTTGTGATATAATCCACTTAACATAATCCGCATTCTTTGCGCACATGAAACAAGAGCTATGGGAAAGAATCAATCATATGATCAAACGTTTATTTAAGGGACTTGCCAATTATATCAAGCGGGCGGACATTCTTTTGTGGCTGCTGCTGACTGCTATTTCTGTCTATAGCCTGATCCTGCTGAAAAGTGTCTCCCGGGCCACGGAGTCCAACTATTTCAGGACCCAGCTGCTGGCTATTGCACTGGGCGTGGCCGGAGCGGTGCTGGTCTCCCTCATCGACTACGGGGAGATCGCCAATTTCTGGTACCTGCTGGCAGGGTTTTCCGTGTTTCTGATGGCCTACACCGCTCTGTTCGGCGACGTGGTGAACGGCAGTGGCGGCGTGGAAGCCCGGGCCTGGATCCAGATCGGCGGCAGGACTTTCCAGTCCTCCGAGCTGGTAAAGATTGCCTTTATCATCACCTTTGCAAAGCACTTGGACAACCTGAAGCGGCGGGGACAGATCGACGAGCCGCTGCAGCTGCTTTTGTTAGGCTGTCACGCCCTGGTCCCCTTTATGCTCTGCGAATGGCAGGGCGACACCGGCGCAGGCATTGTGTTTTTCTTTATCTTCCTGGTGATGAGCTTTTCCGCGGGGGTTAAGCTGCGCTATTTCGCCATTTTAGGCGCCGTGGTACTGGCAGCCCTCCCTCTTATGTGGCGCTTTGTCCTGAAAGACTATCAGAAAGACCGTTTTATTGCCCTGTTCAATCTGGAGGACGAAGCCGTCCAGCTCGACGCCGGATACCAGCAGTACCAAGGCATGATCTCCATCGGCAGCGGCGGCTTTAAAGGGCATGGGCTGTTTCAGGGGAGCCGCGTTGCCAACAACAGCGTGCCCTTCCAGCACAGCGATTATATTTTTTCCGTGGCCGGCGAAGAACTTGGTTTTATAGGCTGTTCCCTGATCATTCTGCTTCTGCTGCTGTTTATGATCAAGGTGCTCCATGTGGCCCATTCCGCCAGAGACGATCTGGGCAAATATATCTGCTTTGGCTTCTTTGGCATGATCGCCCTCCAGACCGTTTCCAACATCGGCATGTGCCTGGCAGTTTTGCCCGCCATGGGCGTAACTCTTCCCTTCTTCAGCGCCGGTGGTTCCTCGGCGGCCTGTCTCTACCTGGGCTTTGGCCTGGTACAGAGCGTGTACATGCGCAGGAAGGAGAGCGACGGCCTCCGGCTGAAGCGAAAAACGCCCCTGCGCTTTACCTACAAACAAATGAAGCAGATCTAAATCAAACGGCGACAAAAGGCCGAAGAGGGATTTCCTCTTCGGCCTTAATTTTTGCTGTTCCTTTATCAATACGTAGTGATCTCGATAGACTTTATCACCACAGGAGTAACGGGCCGGTCATTTTCGTCTACTTCCGTCTTGGACAGAGCCGTTACAAACTCCATGCCCTCAAAAACCTGGGCAAAAACGGTGTGGCCCTCTCCGGTAGTGGAATAGCTGCCGTCCAGATGGATATTGCCGCCGTTCTCATTGTACACGTCCCGGACGTCCTGGGAGAGCTTGTCCATATTGATCCACTTGCCGTAATTGGCCGTAAAGGTATCCGGGTCAGACTTGTAGACTTGGAAGCCCTGTTGATAGCTGTCCCAGCTGGGGACGCTGCCGCCGGTGGCGTTGATAAAGAACTGGCTTCCATTGGTATTGGCGCCGCTGTTGGCCATGGACACCGCGCCGTCGATGTTCAACAAATTCTCCTGAAATTCATCGGCAAAAGATCCGCCCCAGACGCTTTCTCCGCCATAGCCGGTGCCCTCGGGGTCGCCGCCCTGGATCATAAAGTTTTCACAGATCCGATGGAAAGTGAGGCCGTTATAATAGCCCTGGATCGCGTGCAGCTTAAAGTTATAAACGGCCTTTGGGGATTCGTTGGGAAAGAAGCGCAGCTTGATCACTTCCCCAGTGGACATGGTGATCACACCGATCTCTTCCCCTTTTTCCGGAAGCTCCAGCTGATAGCCGGCTTTTTCGCGGCTGGCCCTGGGCTTTAGCTGATCCTGACTGACGAGCTCTTCCGTGTTCCCCAGCACGGCGGCCGCCGGAGAGGTTCCAGCGCCGCAGGCTGTGCAGGAAACAGCAACGAGAAGGGCCAAGATGCAAAGCAATAATTTTTTCATAAGGGTTCCTCTTTCTTCTAGGGTGGTTTTTATTGTATCGCAGATTGCCGAAAGTTGCAACCCTGCCCTGGGGCATTTTCCTTTTCGTCCGCTCATATATTTCCTTGTAGTAAAAGGAATACGGACGTTTCCCGGGTCGAGAAAGGAA
>CAZBDS010000250.1:0-1599 GCA_964490735.1 uncultured Acutalibacter sp.
CAGGCTCTGCTCCGTGGCGTATTCAAACAGGCGGGTGATTTTTTCCCCCACCACGGTGCCCATGCTGCCCATCATGAAGTTGGGATCCATCAGGAACAGGGCGCAGGGCATACCTTCAATTTCCGCCGTGCCGCAAAGCACCGCTTCCTTTTCCCGGGAAGCCAGCTTCGCGTTGCGCAGCTTCTGGTCATAGCCGGGAAAGTCCAGAATGTCCCGGCTTTTCAGGTCGCCGTCCAGCTCCCGAAAGGTATCTTCGTCCGTAAGATACGCCACACGCTCCCGGGGAGCCATTCGAAAATGGTATCCGCAGGAGGTGCACACGTTCAGGTTCTCCTGCTGCTCGGAAAGGGGCAGCAGAACGCCGCAGTGAGGGCAGGCATTGCGAATTCCCGCGTCCTCCGCCTCGTTCCCGCCTTTTTCCAGCTCGTTCTGGGGCGATCGAAACAGCCCCATCAGATTTACTACCATACGCAAGTTCCTTTCTCAAAGGCAGCGGCCTTATCTTTCTCCCGCTTCCAGGCGCCGCATAAAATCGGTGTAGTACTCTCCCTTTTTGAAACGCTCGTCCCGAATGATCCGGATCTGGTCCTCGATGTTGTTCCGGGGGCCGTCCACAATCAGCTCGCACAGGGCGGCCTGCATCTTCCGGATCGCCTCGCCCCGGGTGGAGGAATAAATGATCATCTTGCCCAGCATAGAATCGTAGTAGGGCGGGACGTCGTAGCCCTGGTACAGAAAAGTGTCGAACCGGACCCAGGGGCCGCCCGGCACATGGAGAAAATGGATCTTCCCGGGGCTTAAGGCGTTGATGCGGCACTCGATGGCCGCTCCCTTCACCTCGATGTCCTCCTGGGTAAAATCCAGGGGAACGCCGGCCGCAATGCGGATCTGCCACTTGACGATATCCACGCCGGTGACCAGCTCGGAAACCGGGTGCTCCACCTGCAGGCGGGTATTCATCTCCATGAAATAGAAATTGCCCTCCCGGTCCATCAGGAATTCCACGGTGCCGGCGTTTACATAGCCCGCCGCTTTGGCGGCCCTTGCCGCCGTTTCCGTCAGTTTCTTCCGGACCTCTTCGGACACCGCCGGCGAGGGGGATTCCTCCAGCAGCTTCTGGTTGTTTTTCTGGATCGAGCATTCCCGCTCGCCCAGGCAGACGGTGTGGCCGGCTTCGTCGGCCAGCAACTGGACCTCGATGTGCTTGACGGGATCCAGGTATTTTTCCAGATACATCCGGCCGTCCCCAAAGGCTTTTTCCGCCTCGCTGGAAGCCGTTTCAAAGGCCCGCTCCATATCCTCGGGACGCTCCACCTTCCGAATCCCCTTGCCGCCCCCACCGGCGCTGGCCTTAATGAGCACGGGGTAGCCTAGCTTTTCCGCGGCCTCCAGCGCTTGTGCGGCGCTGTTCAGGACATCGGTGCCGGGCGTTACGGGCACGCCGTTTTCCCGCATCAGCTTCCGGGCGGCCTCCTTGTCTCCCATGCGGGCAATGACCTCGGCGGAGGGACCGATAAACACCAGGCCATACTGCTTGCACAGGGCGGCAAAGCCGGCGTTTTCAGCCAAAAAGCCATAGCCGGGGTGAATGGCCTGGGC
>CAZBDS010000250.1:1699-2803 GCA_964490735.1 uncultured Acutalibacter sp.
GCCAGCATCTCGCACTGGATAACGCCCGGAACCACCGGGTTTCCCGGGAAATGGCCCTGCAGAAAATATTCGTCGCCCCGGACATGGTATTTGCCGCGGGCCTTTCCGTCTACCAGCTCCACCTCGTCCACCAACAGCATAGGCTCCCGGTGGGGCAGGATCTGTTTGATCTCTTCACGATTCATAAGCTTTTTCCCCTTTCCCCTATCCAATCCGGAACAGGGGTTGATTAAACTCAACCACCTGGCCGTTGCTGACACAGATCTCCGTAATGGTGCCGTCCAGCTCGGCGGGGATCTCGTTCATCAGCTTCATGGCCTCGATGATGCACAGAACGTCTCCCTTTTTCACCGGGTCGCCCAGGGTAACAAAATCCTTTGCCTCGGGGGAGGGAGCGGAATAAAACACACCCACAGTGGGGGAAAGCACCAGTGTGCCCTCCGCCCGAGAGGCCGGGGCAGCGGGAGCCGCCTGCATCTGAGACGGTATCGGGGCGGCGGAAACGGTCCCCGCCGACGGGCCCTGCTCCAACTTTACGGAAAAGCCCTCCTCGCTGACCTCCAGCTTGGTCAGGCCGTTGTCTTTCATAACCTGTGTCAGTTGCTCAATAATTTTAATGTCCATGGGAGGTCTCCTTCCGTTGTTTATTCCGCTTTTCTAAAGGCCAGATACGCATTGTGCCCGCCAAAGCCCAGCGAGGCGGACAGCGCCAGGTCTACAGGCGCTTTTCTGGCGTGATTGGGCACATAATCCAGATCGCAGGCGGGGTCAGGCTCTTGATAGCCGATGGTGGGGGGCACCAGGTCCTCCCGGACTGCCAGCGCGCAGGCGATGGCCTCTACGGCGCCGGCTGCGCCCAGCATGTGGCCGGTCATAGATTTTGTGGAGCTTACCATACACTTCCCGGCGGCTTCTTCCCCCAGCCCCTTCTTGATAGCCAGGGTCTCGCTGGAATCGTTTAAGGGTGTGCTGGTGCCATGGGCGTTCACGTACAGCCGGGACGGATCCTTGCAGCCGCCGGCCTCATCGTACGCCATTTTCAACGCCGCCGCGCCTCCGATGGCCTCGGGGTGGGGCGCCGTGATGTGATGGGCATCGCAGGTC
>CAZBDS010000251.1:0-2768 GCA_964490735.1 uncultured Acutalibacter sp.
TCTTTGGGGCCAAGGCTGCGCCGGGCTATTACTTCGCCAAGCAGATCATTCAGTTTATCGCGGCGCTTGCCAAGAAGATCAACAGCGACGAGCGGGTCAACAAAAAGCTGAAGGTCGTGTTCGTTGAGAACTACTGCGTCACCTGGGCGGAGCTCCTCACCCCCGCCGCCGAGATCAGCGAGCAGATCTCCCTGGCGGGCACCGAGGCCTCCGGCACCAGCAACATGAAGTTCATGATCAACGGCGCCGTGACCCTGGGCACCCTGGACGGCGCCAATGTGGAGATCCACGAGGCTGTCGGCGACGACAACATTCTGCTGTTCGGCATGACTACCCCCCAGGTGCAGGAATTGAAGCGCACCGGCTACAATCCTTCCCTCCAGTACCAGAATGACCCGATGATCCGCCGGGCCATGGATGAGCTTCTCCACGGCTTCGACGGCCAGCAGTTCAGGGATATCTACAACGCCCTGCTCAACGTGGACCAGTATATGGCCCTGGCGGACTTCAAGTCCTACCGGGCAGCCCAGCAGAAGGCCGAGCATCTGTACGCCGACCCGAAGCTGTGGAACCGCATGTCCCTAACCAACATTGCCTGCGCCGGGCGCTTCGCCGCGGACCGGGCGATCCGGGACTACGCCGGAAATATCTGGCACGCCTCCCCGGTGCCTCCTGTGAAGAACAGCTCCGCCAAGAGCGGCAAAAACTAAAAATCCCCCGCTTGGGGACCGAAGAGAGGGGACAGCCGCCCCCTCTCTTTTTGTCAAGAAAGCCCACACCTGTAAGGAGTTTTGCCCTATGTTCAATTCCAGAGACCCCGCCTATCGGGACCCGACAGGCGCCGTAAAGGAAGGGATGCCCGTCCATTTCCGCATCACCCTGCCCCGGGAATTTTCCTGCTCCGCCGCCCGTCTGGTGGTGGAACAAGAGGGTTCCGGCGTTCTGCTGTCCGACCTGTTCTGGTGCGGCATGAACGGCGAGGACCGGGAATGGTGGGAATGCCATTTCACTCCTTCCACCCAGGGACTGTACTTCTACCACTTTGAGATCCACACCTGCCGGGGCATTCAGCGGCTGGGACGGGCCCGGGGCGGCAACGCCCTCATCGGCGAAATGGGCCGCTGGCAGCTTACGGTCTACGCCCGGGACGCCTCCACCCCCGACTGGCTGGAGGGGGGGATCATGTACCAGATCTTCCCGGACCGCTTCGCCGCTTCCGGCACGGCCAAGGAAAACGTGCCCGCGGACCGGACCATGCACAGCGACTGGTACGAGCAGCCGGAGTGGCGGCCCAACGAACGGGGCGAGATCACCAATTCCGACTATTTCGGCGGGGATCTGCGGGGCATTCGGGAAAAGCTGCCCTATCTGAAGGCGCTGGGGGTCACCTGCATTTACTGCAACCCCTTGTTCGAGGCCCATTCCAACCACCGTTACAATACGGCGGACTATTCCAAAATCGACCCCCTGCTGGGAACGGAACAGGATTTTACCGAGCTCTGCGCCGCCGCCGCCAGGCTGGGGATCCGGATCCTCATTGACGGGGTGTTCAGCCACACGGGCAGCGACAGCCTCTATTTTAACCGTGAAGGCCGCTATCCCTCTGAGGGCGCTTACCAATCCCAGTCCTCTCCCTATTTCCCCTGGTATTCTTTCCGGCAGTGGCCGGATTCCTACGACAGCTGGTGGAATTTCAACACTCTGCCCAATGTGAACGAGACCAACCCCTCCTTTGACCAGTACATCAACGGCCCGGAGGGGATCGTCCGCAAATGGCTGCGGGCCGGGGCTTCTGGCTGGCGGCTGGACGTGGCCGACGAGCTACCCGATCCCTTCCTGGACCGGCTGGCCGCCGCCGCCAAAGAAGAAAAGCCGGACGCGGTGGTGCTGGGCGAGGTCTGGGAAGACGCCTCCAACAAATCCGCCTACGGCGTGCGCCGCCGGTACCTGCTGGGGGATCAGCTGGACACGGTGATGAACTACCCCTTCCGGGACGCGATCCTGAATTTCCTGCTGGGAGGCAACCCCGGTGAATTTGCCGAGATCGTGGAGAATATCCTGGAAAATTACCCGCCCCAGTGCCTGCGGCTGCTGATGAACCACATCGGCACCCACGACACCGAACGGATCCTCACCGTACTGGGCGGCGAGCCCGCGGGTACCCGGGGCCGCGACTGGCAAAGCGGGCAGAGCCTGTCCCCCCAGCAGCGGGAGCTGGGCAAAAAGCGGCTGAAGCTTGCTTCTCTCCTACAGTACCTGCTGCCCGGCGTGCCCTGCCTGTACTATGGCGACGAGGCCGGCCTGGAGGGCTACCGGGATCCCTTTAACCGGGCCTGTTATCCCTGGGGCAGAGAGGACCAGGAGCTGCTTTGCTGGTACAAGACCCTGGGAAAACTGCGCAACGAACAGCGCCCGGTCCTGGCCCAAGGCGGCTACCGCACCCTGCTGGCCAAGGACAATCTGCTGGCCTTTGAGCGCTCCGCTCCCGACAAAAGCCAGCGGCTGGCGGTGGTGGTCAATCGCAGCAGCCGCCCTCAAAGTCTCCTGGAAGCAGGACTGGACTTCAGCGGCGGCCAGCTGCTGCTGGGCAATTCCTTGGAATCCGTGCACGTGCTGCCACCTTTTGGGTTTTCCGTAATGGGGTTTTCCCACCGTGAAAAAGCCCTTGACATTTGACCGAAGCGTGCTATAATAATAAGGCTATCAACCCAATGCGCCAGTAGCTCAGCTGGATAGAGTGTTTGGCTACGAACCAAAAGGTCGGGGGT
>CAZBDS010000252.1:0-2756 GCA_964490735.1 uncultured Acutalibacter sp.
CCACGCAGGAATCCCGCAGGAAGGAAATCATCTTGATCTTCCCGTGCTTGTTGTCCACGGAAACCACCATAATGGCGTCGGAACGGCCCGTAAAGCTGCCGCCCCGGTTATCCACACCAAAAAGGGCGATATTCTTGATACTGTCGTCCAACACCACAGGAAGATCTTCTTGGCCTTCAGGCGTACTGAAATTATCGCCCACGGCTATCTTGTCCCGGTTGATCGGACGCACATTCAGATCTTTGAGCACATAGCCGAACACATACCACAGGCCGCCGGCAATCAACAGCACGAAAACCGCGCAGATAATCAAAGCCGCCTTCTTCCCACGGCTCATGCCCTGCTTGCGCTGGCGCTGGCGCTCCAGCTCTTTGCGGTCTTCCTGCCGGCGCTTGGAGGAGGAATAGCTGGACACGTCCTGGAAACCTGTGGAGCCTCCCCGACGCTGATCCTGCCGGCTCTCTTCATAGTAGTAATTATCGCGCAAGGGCTCCCGGCGCGAAACAGGCTGCCGACGCTCCTGGCTTCTCTTTCTCTGACTGCCGGACGGCGCCATATGTCTTCCTTCTCGATTTCCCATTTTAAGGCCTCCTGTCAGGGTCTTCTAGATTCATTCTCCCGATTCCGAATTGCCGGCCCCGCCGCCGTACTCGTCCCAATAGGGAGAAAGCTCCTCAAAAATGAAGCTGCTTATTCTTTTTGACGCCTGGGTCAGATCAAAAGTGAGATACGTGATATTGTCTTCCGCGGGCCCGTCGTACAGATCCGTCTCGATGGCGGGATCTGGGACCTTGATGGAGCTGATATCGAAATCGCCGGTCAGAATGGGTGTAAGCCCTACGATGTCCGACAGGTCCAGGGACGTCTCGCAGTAGGGCATCATCTGCCTGATCAGGCCGGGATAGTCGGAAAAGCTCATCTCCTTCAGGCTGCCGATCAGCGCCGTCAGCACCTTGTGCTGACGCTCGGCCCGCTCGTAGTCATCGCCCACGCTGCGGATCCGGCTGTAGGCCACCGCCTGGTTGCCGTTCAGGTGCAGGGTGCCTCCCACATAGTTGCCGCTGTTCACGTCCAGCTCGCCGCTGGCGTCGGGAATAAAGTCCTCCCGCACGATCTCGGAATAGCGATGGTCGTAGTAAGTCCCCTCTTCCCGGTCTACCTCCATCTGGTCCAGCACTTCCTGGCTGAGAGCCCAGAGGTTCCGGTTGATCTCCCGGGTCTCCTCGGCGGTAACGGCCATATCCACGCCGCCAAAGGCATCGACAATGGCGGCCATATTGGCAAAGTTGACCGTGACGTAATCGGTGATATCCAGGCCGAAATTCTTATTTAAGGTACGGATCGCAAGCTCGGGGCCGCCGTAATAATAGGCGTTGTTGATCTTGGTTTCCCAGTCCATATAGTCGCCGTCCAGCATTTCGCCCTCGATGCGCACCTTGGTATCCCGCAGGATGGAAGTCATCTTCACCTTGCGGTGCTTGTTGTCCACGGTGAGGATCATAATAACATCGGAAAGGCCTGTAAAGGAATCGTTCCGGGAATCCACGCCGAACAAGGCAATGTTTTTGATGCTCTCGTCCATCACCACGTTCGCGTCGTCGATGCCCAGCTCCTGGGGGTCCTTTGTAATATTGTTGGTGGTAAGCGCGGCCAAAAGATCGGTGGATATGTAGATCATAATGCCGCCCACTACAATCAGCAGCGCAGAAACCACTGCCAGCGCAATTTTGGCCGCCATGGGGCCCCGGCGGCTTTTCCTGCGCTTGTGGTATTCCTTGGAAGAGGAATAGCTGGAAAGGTCCTCAAATTCCTGGTCGCTTTCTCTGTTCTTTCGGGACACGCCGCCACCCCCCTGCAATCGCACAATTATACTATATTATAATCTTTTCCCGGCGTTCCGTCAATCCTCAGTATTTTTCAAGACCTTTTCCCGGCCCTAAAAAAGGCGGTTTGAAGTATTTATTATATCCCAAAATCCAAAAAAATTCAAGGAAAAGAGAAAAATCCGCTCCGCCCTGGGCTTCAACCGGCAGGCGGCTTGGGGCTGACTGTCAGGTCCGGCCGGGAAAGTTCCCGCTCCCCACGCATGACGCCGATCCGAAGATGGACGTAAGGTTCCCGGCGCTTGAAAAACTCGTAGACCGCGCAGGCCTTGTCCGTCAGCGAGACCAGAGCGGCCTCCAGGCAGCGGGGTGGCTTAGGCGTTAAAGGAAACATGTGCTTTTGGATCACTTCGCGCTCGATGCCGGTAAGCCTTATTTCCCTGCCGGCGTTTTTCAGTGCGGTATCGGGGTGGCGGTTCCAGTGTCCTGCATGGGCCGGATCACCGTCTTGGGCGTCGTAAAAGAAATAATCGTGCAGCAGTGCGCCCCGGACCAGCTCCTTCCCATGGACGGGCAGCCTGACGGCATGCGCCAGGCGATAGCTGTAATAAGCCACTGCCACGCAATGCAGCAGCCGGGAGGTAGACCCGTGCTGCGGGTAACCGGCCATCTGCTCCAGCCCGGAAACCGCGGCAAGCTCCCGGTAATAATTTTGAAAAACAGGTTCCCAGCGGCAGGGCCGCAGCTTTCTTTTCATGAGGATCTCCTTTCCCGGCGACTAAAAAAAGTATAGCAAAGGCGCAATTAAAGCGCAAGGAAAACCGGGTGTCAGTTTTTGGAAGCGGGGCGCGAAACAGAAAGAAAAGAGCTTCCGGTGGTTCCCGAAAGCTCTTTCATTATTTTATTAAGGTTGAGGTTTGTTTCGATGCTCGA
>CAZBDS010000253.1:0-2750 GCA_964490735.1 uncultured Acutalibacter sp.
ACATATCCCTGCGGTATGAGAAATTTCTTTGGAAGCCCGGGGAGATTTTTGAGGGATTTGTCTTCGTAAATGATGACCGTTCAGAAGGATATGACGCGGCAGAGGTCCGTGCGTATGACGGCGCCTGGCAATGCAATGGGGACAATGCGTCCCACTTGTTAAAAGCAGATTATTCCGGGAACCGTGTTTCTTTCACGGTGCCCGCCGGAGATTCTTTTGTAGTGGAGTGCAGCGTCAAAAAGGGAGACTGTGTAAAAAAGCATGCTTATCTCTTCCTGATTGGTGAAATGGGGAGTGCTCCCAGGGAACCGGTTCTTCGCTTTACAGAAGGGTATTGCAGATAGGTAAAAAAATAGGGAGCTGCCGCACGAACGATTGAAAAATCGAAGATGCGGCAGCTCCTTTTCATTTTTCAGAGTTCTGTCGGGTGCGATTCCCTGGCGGAGCGGTAGGCCGCCAGCATCAGCCGGGCGGTGTCCGTAATGCCGGGGATATCGTTGGGGAAAGCCTTGCCGGTGAGAACGGAATTGTAAAAATCGGCAATGCAGGCGCCGTGGCCGGCCCCCCAATAGGCCTTGCCGGTAGTGGGGGCGGCAGGGGCGGGCGCTTCCCGGTGTTCGATGGAGCCGTCCTTCCGGCGAATGGAAAGCTTTCCGCCCTCCATGCGCAGGACGGCATTTTCGCAGACGATCTCCACCAGCACGGGGGAGTCCTCGCAGTGGCCGGTAGTGGCGAAGAACAGGGCGGGCCTGCCTTCAAAATCAATCCGGGCCTCGAAGGTGTCTTCCACCTCGATGACGCCCTTTAAATGATGATTTGCCAGGGAGGCGTCCACCCAGCTGGGACGGCCCAGCAGGTACACCAGCAGGTCCATGGTGTGAATGGACTGGTTGATGAGCACGCCGCCGCCTTCGGTGGCCAGGGCGCCTCGCCAGCCGCTTTCCACGTAATAGGGGACGTCCCGGTGCCAGGTGACAAAGGCCCTGGCGCCCC
Organism: uncultured Acutalibacter sp.; assembly: GCA_964490735.1. GTDB lineage: Bacteria > Bacillota > Clostridia > Oscillospirales > Acutalibacteraceae > Acutalibacter. Next base: position 994 of record CAZBDS010000253.1, read on the forward strand.
GGACGGCTCCGAATTCGCCGCTTTCCAGCAGCCGGCGGAGCAGCTGGGTCTCGGGGTTATAGCGGTTCTGGAAGCACACGCCCACCCGGACTTTTTCGCCCAGGGACCGGAATTCCTCCCACTGTTCCTCGTTGATGACGGGGGGCTTTTCCGAAAAGACGTGAATGCCCTTTTCGGCGGCCAAGCCTGCCATGGGGGTGTGGAGCACATGGGGCGTGCAGATGTGGAGCACGTCCAGCTCTTCCCGGGCCAGCAGCTCTTCCAGGGAGCTGTAGGCGTTCCCGCCGTACCGCTCCGCCATGGCCTGGGCACGCTCCGGGCGGATATCCGCAAAGGCGCGAAGATCGGCGGTCTCCAGGGCATGGAGCACCTCGCCGTGAACCTGGGCAATGCCGCCGCAGCCCACGATGGCGCATTTCAGCTGTTTCATGCGGGGATCACCTCCAGGATCTTCCGCAGGGAATCCAGGGCCAGCTTCCAGGAGGACCGGCTGTCCATGGCCTCGCTGCGTTTGGCGGGATCCCGTTCCAGAGAGGCAAGGCCCGCAAAGTTGCTGAGATGGGGCTCGATGGAGAGGAAGCCCTTCCAGCCGCCGGAGAGGAGGTCCCGCAGAATTTCTTTTACGTGGCCGCCGCCAAAGCCCGCGGGAACGATCTGCTTCAAATCCCACAGGGCGTCCTTGACGTGGACGTATTCGGTGTAAGGCTTCAGAGCCTCATAGGCGGGCAGGGTCTCCTGGCCCACCTCCACGAAGTTGGCAAAGTCGAAGACGGCCTTAAAGTGGGGACCGTAAAATTCCTTCATCAATTCCAGGCAGCGGGGGGCGGTGTCGCCGTAAATGCCCTTTTCGTTTTCGTGGAGCAGCACAGAATCCCAGCGCTGGGCCTCTTCCAGCATGGCGGCCATGCGGTCGAAGACCCGGCCCTTGTAAGCGGCTGGATCTTCCCCCTTGGGCAGATAGAAGCTGAACATTCTGAGATAGGGGGCGTTCAGCTCCTTCTGAATTTCCAGGGTGCGCTTCAGCTTTTCCAGGTGGGGGGCAAAGTCCTCCTCAATGCCGATTTTTCCGATGGGGGAGCCCACGGAAGACAGGGAGATCCCCGCCGCGGCAAGCTTTCCCTTTACCTCCCGCAGCTTTTCCGGGGTGAGATCGGACACGTTGACGTTGTCCACGCCCCGCATTTCAATGAAATCCACGCCCCACTCCTTCAGGGCGCTGAGCTGCTCGTCAAAGACGGGAGAAATCTCGTCGGCAAAGCCGCTGATCAGAATTTTATCCATAGTTAGTTCCTCGTTTTCTGCGCTTAATAGGTGCCGTCGGTGGTGAAGGTGATCTCCTTGGAGGCCTTGTGCTTCGACTGGGCCCGGCGCTTGTTCAGCTCGGCGAGGAACAGGTCCTCGTCAAAGGGAACGTCCACGGGGCGGCCCAGCCAGTCGGAAAGGTGCATGGCGTTGGACAGGGTAAGGCCCCGCAGGCCCTCCCGGCCGTCGGCCACCAGGGGCGTGCCCCGGAGAATATTGCCCGCAAAGGCGTTGAGGACACCTACATGCTGCTCGTTTTTGCCGTCGGTTTCCACCGTGATCTTCTCGCAGGGAGGCTGGGCAAAGCCCTCTTTGGAATTCTTGCAGAATTCCCGCTCGTTTTCTCCCAGGCGGTAGAAGGTGAGGGTGTCGTTTTCGCACACCAGCTTTCCCAGGGTGCCGGAGATCTCGAACCGGTTGGTGCCGGGAGCGTCGCCGGTGGTGGTGACAAACAC
>CAZBDS010000254.1:0-2746 GCA_964490735.1 uncultured Acutalibacter sp.
GTCCCCGTGGACCAGCATGATCTGGGGCTTTACCTCGGCGATGACAGCCTCCAGGCCTTTGAGCACCCGGGAAGTGATATCCGAAAGGGTCTGCCCCTGCTTCATGATATCCAGGTCATATTCCGGCTGAATGTGGAAAGCGTCCAGCACCTGGTCCAGCATCTGCCGGTGCTGGGCCGTAACGCACACCACGCTTTCAAATTCGGGCCGGCTGCCCAGCTCTTTCACCAAGGGAGCCATCTTGATGGTTTCCGGCCTGGTGCCGAACACGGACATCACTTTGATCTTTTCCACGGGGAATCCTCTTTTCTTCCGTTCAGTATATGCCTGGACCTTCAAAAATTCATCTGCAAAACCCTTACGGTTTTCTTTCTCTTTTTACCGCGCCCAAAAATTTCACGTTATTGTTCCAAAAGCGCTTTAAGCGGGAGGGCTCCCGCAGAATGCGGTACAGCCACTCGGTGTTGGTCTTAACGAAAATTGCCGGAGCCCGCTGCTTTAAGCCGCTGAGCACGTCGAAGGAGCCGCCCACGCCCATGAGCACGCCCTTTTGGAACTGCTCCAAATGCCGGTAGATCAGCTTTTCCTGGGCGGGCACTCCCAGGGCCACCAGCACCAGGTCCGGGGCCGCGGGCACGATCTCCTTTTCAAAGAGTTCGTCCTTGTCCCCGTCGTAGCCATTGTGAAAGGCCACGGTCATCTGCGGATATTTCTCCCGCAGGTTTTTTGCCAGGGTGGAAACCACCTCTTCCTTTGCGCCCAGCAAATAAACAGAAAGGCCCTTCTCCCCGGCCTTTTGCAGCAGCAGCTCCGCCAGATCCACGCCGGTGATGCGCTCCTTGGCTGGAAGCCCGCAGGCGCGCATGGCCTTTACCACGCTGATGCCGTCGGGGACCACGGAGGCCCGCTGATCCAGCAGCATATCGCGCAAAAGCTCCTCTTCCTCGGCGTGCATCAAAATCTCGGGGTTGGCGGTGATCACGAACAGGCGCTCTCCCTGGTCCATGGCCTGCCCGGCCCGGCCGCAGAACTCCTCTGCGGTACCGGGAAACACCCGCTTTAAATAGTCCAGAATGGCCATGGTCACTCTCCTTCTTCGGGGGCGGGGGCCTCTGCCTGCTCCGCCTCTTTCTGCCGGGCGGACCGGCGGTTCTTTTCCCGGTCCTCGTCGAAATCGTAAAGCGCCTCCCGGCCAAAGGCCTCGGTGCTTTCAGAGGCTTTGAAGAACACGGTAATGGTCTGGAAGATCAGCTTGAAGTCCTGCCAGATGCTGTAATTTTCGATGTACATCAGGTCCATGACCAGCTTGTCCCTGGGCGAGGTGTTGTACTTGCCGGAGATCTGGGCAAGACCCGTAAGGCCGGCCTTCATGCGCAGGCGGTAGGAAAACTCGGGCAGCTCGCTGGTGTATTTTTCCACGTTTTCCAGCATTTCCGGCCGGGGGCCCACCACGGTCATGTCGCCCTTTAAGATATTCAGCATCTGGGGCAACTCGTCAATCCTGTATTTGCGCAGGACCTTTCCCACTTTGGTGATCCGGTCGTCGTCCTCGGTGACGGACTTGTGAATGGAATTTTCCTCTTTCATGGTCCGGAACTTGTAGACCTCGAATACCCGGCCGTACTTGGTCAGGCGCTTCTGCTTGTAGAAGACGGAACCCCGGTCCTCCAGCTTGATGGCCAGGGCACAGCCCAGCATCAGGGGGCTTAACAGGATCAGCGCCAGCAGGGAAATGCCGATATCCGTAAGGCGCTTGGCAATGCGCTGCTCCATGGTAAGGTCCTTGGCCATGTACATCACCAGAGATTTGTCGTCCAGGGTGAGGTATTTGGCGCCTTGGCTGACCACGTCGTTCATTTCAAAGCTGTAGTAGATGTTTTTTTGATTCTGGTAACAGAATTTAATCAGGCTTACCCGCTCCTTCAGGGGCACGTCGTACAGGAACACCGTGTCGTTCCGGGCGATGACGTCCAGAATGTCGGGGGCGTTGTAGCGCACGATCTCGTCGATCTCGTACTGCTTTTTGAACTTGCTGATCTTGGGAATGATCTGCCCCAGGCTTTCCCGGGAGGAAGAAATGACGCAGCACTTCTCCGGAGGCTCCAGGGAAAAGTAAATAAAATTGCCGAGATAGGTGAAAAAGATAATGACAAGCACCTGCAGCACGATCACCAGCAGCAGCAGATGGGGAGTTTCATAGACGAAATGTTTGTGGTTGTTGGCGCTGGTGTTCATGATGGACAGCTGCAAATGGGTGACCAGATCGGTCATCACCGTGGCAAGGGCCATGGAATAGACAATGGGCTTGCTCTTCTGGGTGCCGATGGCATACCCGCCGTACACGGACATTAGGGCAATGCCCAGCACCACAAAGGTCACCATGGTGACACCGGTGGTACGGGAAAGGTTAAAAAGCCAAGGGTTATTGATCCCGAAAATGCCGAAAAAAATGCCGAACAGGGAAGCAAACAGAGCAAGCTTCAAAACAAACACAATGGTACGCTTCAATTTCTTGATGGTACGCAAAGGCGTTCACCCCGATCCTTTGATTCGATCCTTGCCAGCGCCGGGCGCTTTCAGCCGCGCCCTTTTGCGGGTATTATACTCGTGAATGAAACCGGCCCACCGCTCAACCGGCAGGGCTTTGCGGGTATTATAGCACACTGTGTCAAAAAAAGCAAAAAAAAGCAGAGCGCGGGGGCAGATTCAGCCCTCGCGCTCTATTATTTCCCATTGTCCGCCGTTT
>CAZBDS010000255.1:0-2740 GCA_964490735.1 uncultured Acutalibacter sp.
AGGGAATCCCGAATGCCCTCGTACTTTTTCTCGCAGGAACAAAGCTGGGAAGCCACCCCCACGAAGCCGGGCAGCTCTTCCATTTCTCCCTTGTCCAGCAAACTGCCGCGAATGGTGTCCACCGGCAGGAAGGTGGCCCGGCCCTGGTCTCGCTGCTTTAAAAACTGAATGGCGTTTTTGGCGTCCTGCTCGGTCTCCACCACAATGTTCTGCATGGCGCCGCCCAGGGCGGTCTCCAAAGCCACGGCATATTCCCCGGGAACCTTCAGCAGCCGGGAAACAGGCCCGCATACCCCAGACAGCATGCCGCGGTCCGATTCCTTCATCACGGCCTTTACGCTTTGGGTAAAGCCCTCTAGGTTCCGTTCCAGATCCTCTAAAAGCTTGGCCCGGCGCAGCTGCTCGTTGACGTCCAGCGTCATCTTGTCCAGTTCTTCCTTGGCGGATTCCAGCCGTTTCCGGCGGGAATCCACGCGCAGCTCATAGCCCTTTACCGTGTTTTCCCCGGCGGCAATGGCCTGTTCTGTGTCGCTGAGCATCTGTCCCAGCTCGGCGGCCTCGGCTTCGGCGGCGGCTTCCCGCTCCCGCACCTGCCGGACGCTGTCGTCCACCGCCCCCGCCCGCAGACGGATCTCCCCCATGGAGGACTGGGCAGAGGACAGCCTGATGCGTTCCTCTGACAGGGAGGCGGTCAGCTGGGCCTGTTCCACGGCGGCCTGCTCGATCTGCCGGGTGGCCTCGTCGGCCCCCTGGCGCAGTTTCTCCAGCCTGTCTGTAAAGGAGATCAGCTTTTCACGGCTTTCCTCAATTGCCTTGCCCTTTTCCTCAATCTCCAGCTGTTTCTGAGCAATTTCCCGGTCCGTGTCTTCGGTGGACGCCTTGGCGGCGGCGATCTGTTCTTCCAGCCGTCCAATATCCCGCTTGTCGTGCTCGATGTCGTTTTTGATCAGGTCGATCTCACCCTCGGTGCGCACGGCCTGCTCGTCCAGGGACGCGGCCTCGTTCCGGATCTGATCCATTCGGCCGGTGCATTCTCCGGTCTCCCGGAAGTTTTCCTCGATCCGGGCGGCAATGTCCTCAATTTCCTGTTCCAGCTCCTGCTGCCGGGCCCGGGCCAGGTCCATCTTTTCCCCGTGCTCCCGCAGCACTTTGCCGGAACGGTCCAGAGTTTCCAGCCAAATGCCGATTTCCAGGCCCTTTTTCTCCCCGTCGTAAGTGATGAATTCCTCGGCCTTTTCCGCCTGGATCCGCAGGGGCTCCACCCTGTCCTCCAGCTCGGAGAGAATGTCCCGCAGGCGCACCAGGTTTTCTTCCGCCTTCTGAAGCCGCCGCTCGGACTCCTCTTTCCGGTAGCGGTACCGGGAAATGCCTGCGGCCTCCTCGAAAATCTCCCGGCGGTCCTCGCTGCGGGCGGCCACAATGCTGTCGATTTTGCCCTGGCCGATGATAGAATACCCGTCCCTCCCCAGGCCCGTGTCCATGAACAGCTCGTTGATATCCTTTAGACGCACGGTGCTCTTGTTGATGAGATACTCGCTTTCCCCGGACCGGTAGTACCGCCGGGTCACGGCCACGCTGTCGTTGTCAAAGGGCAGCCGCCGGTCCGCATTGTCGATGGTAAGGGTGACTTCCGCATAGCCCATGGCCTTCCTCTGGGGCGTGCCCCCGAAAATCACGTCCTCCATCTTGGAGCACCGCAGAGAGCGGACGGACTGCTCCCCCAGCACCCAACGGATCGCGTCGCTGATATTGCTTTTTCCGCTGCCATTGGGACCCACCACCGAAGTGACCCCCCGCTCGAAGGTCAGGGTGGTCTTGTCCGGAAAGGTCTTAAAGCCTTGCAGTTCCAAAGTTTTCAGTATCATGCAAATAATTCTCCCTGTCAATATAAAAGAGCGGACCGCCGTCCTCATCTGTCCCGGCCCGTTTCATCCCTATCTTTTCCATCACCCGGTAAGAGGCCCCTTAATTCTCGTCGCAGCCGTCAATGATCTTCTTCATTTCCTCCGCCACCTGCCGGGGCGTTTTGCCGTCCGTACAGATCACGTGATCCCCCGGATAAGGGGGCAGGCGCAGCCATTCCATCGAGCACTCGCCCCTGTCTCCCCGCGCTTTGTGGCGGCAGCGCAGGGTCTCTTCCGAGCAGGTCAGCGTAAACCCGATTACATGATACCCTGCCGGGGTGATCTTGTCCAGTATGTGCCTGCGGATATTCTCATACATGACCACCACCGAAGAGAACACCACATATTGAAAGTCCAGCCGCAGGTAATTCGACAGCAACGCCGCCATGGCCACATCGCCTTCTCTCAGCCTGGGGTCTCCCAGGTCAAAGGGGTTTACGCACCAGCACCAGTCGCCGTCTAAGTAAGCGGAGTTTTCATACATCTGAAACAGCAAGTCGGCGGCCGTGCTCTTGCCTACGCAGGGCGAGCCGCTTACGATGATCAGCTTTTGTTTTCCCATCTTCATTTCTCCCCTGTGGCCGCAAGCCTTAGGCCACCCGAAATTCTCCCCGCGGCACCGTGCCGTCCTGCCGGAAATTCACTGTATATCCCAGTTCGCAGAGCTTTTTCAGGTTCTCCCGGCTCTGCCCCAGCGCCGCGGAAATATCCCTGGGATTCACCGACACCCGGTACTCCCCCGGGCTTTTCAGCTGTTCGATCAGCCTGTCGAGAAATCTCCGGCTCTCCACCAGCTCCCGGAAAGCCGGGTGGTAGGGCCCCGCCACCATGCGCTG
>CAZBDS010000256.1:0-2719 GCA_964490735.1 uncultured Acutalibacter sp.
ATGCGAAAACAGACGCGCTGTGCCGCCCAAAAAGAAAAGGCCGGGAGACACGCTCCCGGCGATTCGCACTTTGTCAGTCCGCCGCCCCGCCCGGGCGCCGGAATTCCTCCAGGCAGTCCATAACGGCGCCGTGAATCTCCTCCACGCTTTTCAGGCCGCCCCGCTCCCCCACACAGTCCAGGAACCGGATCTCCCCGATCCGCCGGGAAAGCTCCCGGTAAATGCCGTGGCAGCGGTCCAGCAGCGTGCCGGAGCTTTCATACACGTCCAAGCCCTTCACATAGTCCCGCTTTCCTTTGCGCAGGACGTTTTCCCCGCAGCGGTCCGTGCCCGCGTCCAAAAACAGGTAGAGGTCCGGCACGGGGAGCCGCAGCTGGGTGTGCTCCAGGGTAAAGACCCAGTCGGCAAACTCCAGGTCGAAGCCGCCGGACCGCCGGGCCGACTGATACACCACATTGGAAAGGGTGTACCGGTTAAAAAGGATATAATCGTACTGCTCCAGCCGGATCCCCTCCAGGGTCTTCCAGCGGTCCAGCGCATACCACAGGCACATGGATTTCTCGTCCAGATCCAGAGCGGAAACGCCCTTTTCCCCGGAGAGCAGATCGCCGATCTCCCGGCCGAAAAAGCCCGAATACTGGGGAAAATCGATGACCCGCACCGCATTCCCCCGCCGCTCCAGCTCCTGGGCCAGCAGCTTTGTCTGCAGCGTTTTGCCGGAACCGTCCAGGCCCTCTATCCCCAGGATAAAGGGACGCTTGGAAGGCTCGTTGATATAGTCGGCCAAAGCGGCGCGGGCTCTGTCCTCGGGAATGGAAAACTCCCGGGCAAACAGGACGGCGCACTGCCCCTGGGTCTCCTTTTCCGCCCGGATCCCGGGGTGAGTGGCCACATAGCCGCAAAGCCATTGCAGGGCCCGCAGGCTTCGGCCGGTCTCCGTTTCCTCCGGGAAATACAGAGAAGGCGAACGGAACCAGAACAGGGCCGCCCGGCGGTCTCCCACCGCCAGCGCCCTGCCTTCCCCGTAATCCAGCGCGATCTGTTTTAACGATTTTTCCACAGCTGTCCCCTCACATGATTCTCCGCCCGGCAGATCCGCCCGGTTTTACCGCCGGATCGCTCAGACCCCTTTGCCTTGAGTTTCACTGTTAGGATTATACGTGATTTTCCCCGGAAAAGCAAGGCTCTTTTCGCGGCGGCCCCTCAAAACGGCAAAGCGCCCCTCTGCCCGGGCGGCAGGCCGCAGCCCTTGACAGAGGAGGCGCTTTACAGCGGATTTATTTACTTGTTCAAAAAGCGCTGCACGATCTCCGGATCCGGGTTCTGCGTAAGGGAGCTCTCCCCCAGGGCGGCGATCAGGTCGGCAATGCTTTTCATATTTCCCACCGGCGTATCATGGGGGACCGCGTCTCCGGTGCTGAGAATGAAGCCGATCTTGTTTTCAAGCTTCTGCATGACTTCCACCGCGGTTTCCATCGCTTCCCTTTCCGTGATCATGGACAGCCGGGGCGGATCGATCCCGCCGATGACCACCTTGCTCTCTCCCCAGGCCTTTCGGGCGTCCCAGGGGCACAGGTCGCCGGTGAAGGGCGGGCAAACTGAATCCACGCCGTCCTGCCTGCCGCTGCCCACCTCCTGCACAAACCCGGTCAGCTTGCCGCACATGTGGGTGATGTAAAGCTTTCCCGCCTCGTGGCAGAGGTCGGCGTAGTCGTTGATGGCAGGCAGGGAGTTCTCCACAAACATGCTCCTGCTCATCACGGTGGTAGAGGTGTCTTCATAGTCGATGATGACGCCGCAGGGATATTCCAGCAGCGCCGCGTACTGGCGCCTGTTCCTCTCATGCATGGCGGCGTAGAGCTCTTCCATCTCGTCCGGGTAATCCATCATCAGATAGACCGTATTCTCCACGCCTCCCAGGAACTGCAGCGTTTCCTGCACGGGGCTCATGTTGCCGCTGAGGGTAGCCATGCCCAGATCCCCGATCTGCGCTTCCCTGGCTTGGAATTCCTCAATCCTCGGCCTGTACTGGGTGTGCTCCGCAATGTACTGGAACACTTTTGCGTCCTCAATGCTCTCCACCATATGCTTGCTCACATAGGAGGTATTGCCCGTATACCGGTGCTCCACATAAGCCGAACCCACCGGTGTTTCGTAATAGGTGCGGTAGCCGTCGGGGTTCTTTTCCGTCCTCACATTGACCCCCTCCAGGATCTCCTCCGGTCCCGCCACGTGACGCTCCAGCAGATCGCAGCCGATCAGTTTGGCGGCGTACAGAAGGTCGTCCGGGTATCCCTGCTTCGGCATGGAGCTGGTGAAGTAACCGTCCATCAGCGGCGCCCAGGGAAGCCTGTCCACCGGCTTGGAATGCAGGGCGGCCCAAAGCCGTTCCCGGGAAGTCATTTGATTTTTTGCCATTGTCTTTTCTCCTCTCCAGGGTCTTCTGCCAGTCTCTCTGCCCGCTGGCTTTCGGACTTCGGCGTCTGGCAGCCCTGTTCTGTTGTGCATTATACACTCCCCCGCGCAACAAGTAAAGGCAGAAACCGCAAATTTTCAAAAAAGGTGAGGACTTCTTTGCCATACCCTGAAAAAGAAGGCGGGCCTACTGTATTCTATCCCCGGATCAGGAAATTTATCGAGTTGTTTCGGCTTTTATGCAGCCTGTTTTCTCTCTTATTCCCACTCGTTGCTGGGTATCATATTCTAACGGATTTTGCTT
>CAZBDS010000257.1:0-2656 GCA_964490735.1 uncultured Acutalibacter sp.
GCCCGGGGCATGGGCGTGGCCACCCAGTTCGGTTTGAAGCTGGCGGAGGTTTTGGTGTCTCCGGAGAAAGCGGCGGAGATCCGGGCCGGGATCCAGTGGGAGGCCTGATGGATCCTGAACGGTTGAAAGCGCGGCTCCGCAGGGAGCTGCTGCAAAAGCGGGCCGCTTTAGAGCGCCGCACGGAAAAGGAAGAAGCTCTTCTGCGGGCGGTTTTGGAGCTGCCCCAGTACCAAAAGGCCCGGCGTCTGCTGTGCTTTGTAAGCGCCGGCAGCGAGCCGGACACCCGCCGGCTGCTGAAAGCCGCTCTCGGCGGGGGAAAAGAGATCTATGTTCCCTTTTGTCCGCCAGGGGAAGCCCCCATGAGCTTTTACCGGATCGAGGGGCTGGACAGCTTACAGCCCGGCCGCTTTGGCATTTTAGAGCCCGACCCGGCCCGATGTCCCCGTTTGGAGCCTGAGAGTCCAAAAGAAGGGCTGTGTATTGTTCCCGGCCTGGCCTTCGATCTGGCGGGCCGCCGGCTGGGCTATGGAAAAGGCTATTACGACCGCTTTTTAGCGGAATACCCCATAGAGACTGCGGGATTGTGCTTCCGGGAGCTGGTGCTGGAACGCCTGCCCGCGGAGCCCCATGACCAAAGGGTGGACCTGCTGGTAACGGAAGAGGGCGCGGTTCTCTGCCGTCAACCGGGGTCCGGAAAGGAAAAGGACAAGCGCTATGAATGATTATCCCGAGCAGAACAAAAGAGAGCCTTCGGAGCCCCGGAGCACCGGGAACTTCAAGGTGAACATCGATGAAAGGGACCTGGCCGCGGACAATTACGATCCCGGGCAGCAGGGCTATGATCCCGGCGGCTACAGCGGAGAAACTCCCTACAACAGGAGCTTTGCCACCGACGAGGAGCGCCGGGCGGAAATGAAAGCCCACAAAAAGCGGAACCGGCTGAAGGCCCGGAAAAACAAGCGGGTCTTTTCCCTGGTGTGGATCTGCATGGTTCTGCTGGCCTCCTTTACCCTGGCGTCTTACCTGATCGGCGGCTCCAACGACTTTTTTGCCGTGGGCCGCGGCGAGGGCACGGCCCAGATCGAGGTCCCCGACAGGGTGGACGCCGAAACGCTGACCGAGCTCCTTTACGCCGGCGGCGCCATCAAAAAGAAAGAATTTTTCAAGCTTTACTGCAGCGTCACCGTGGACGACGACGAGTGGGAGTGGTTCCAGCCCGGCTCCTATGAGATCCCCACCAACCTGGACTATGAGGACCTGATCAACACCCTGCAGGGCGGCAACGAGACCGCCGAGGTGGTAACGGTCACCTTCCCCGAGGGCGTCACCGCTTTGGAAGCCGCCAAGCTGCTGGCGGACAACGAGGTATGCACCCAGGAGGAATTCCTGGAAGCCCTGAACGGGGATTTCAGCAACTACACGGCCATCGCCGCTCTGGGAGACACCTCTGGGAAATACTATAAGCTGGAAGGTTACCTGTTCCCCGATACCTACGATTTTTACAAGGGCGAGGAAATCCAGTCCGTGGTGGGTAAAATGCTCCACAACTTTGAAGAGAAGATGAGCGACAGCACCCTGGCCCTGGTGGAGCAGTCCGGCTACACCTTGGATCAGATCATCACCATGGCCTCCATCATTCAGGGCGAGGCCGCCAACGCCAGCGACATGTACGACGTTTCCGCCGTGCTCCACAACCGTCTGGATTTCGGCGCGGACAACGACATCTTCTTCCTGGAATGCGATTCCACCACCTACTATCCCTATAAGAACGCCGAGGAGGTTCCCGCCTCCGGGGCCCTTCCCTACGGCAATTACAACACCTACAGCACCGGTGTCAGAGGCCTCCCCGCAGGCGCTATCTGCAATCCCGGTATCGACGCGATCCAGGCGGCCCTGAATCCCAGCGATGACGGGGACGCCCCCAACTGGCTGTACTTCTGTCACAGTGCCGACGGCGTTTCCTACTTTGCCAGCACCTCCTGGGAGCACCAGGAGAACCTGGTGGCCGCGGGCCTGGTGGACAGCGGCAGCGGCGATGACTGGGACGATGGCGGCGACGATTGGGACGATGGAGACGATTGGTGATGAGCTTTCCCAAACTGCTGCAAAAGCCGGAACTCCTGTCTCCCGCGGGAGACATGGAGCGCCTGACCGCCGCCGTGCGCTATGGAGCCGACGCGGTATACCTGGCCGGAAAAACCTTCGGCATGCGGGCGGCCCCCGCCAATTTTGGTGAGGAAGAGCTGGCACGGGCCGTGGCTTATTGCCACGAAAACGGCGTGCGGGTGTACGTCACCTGCAATACCCTGCCCAGAAACGACGAGCTTTCCAACCTGCCGCCCTTTTTGAAGTCCTGCCAGGACATGGGTGTGGACGCCTTCATCATCTCCGACCTGGGGGTGCTGGCTCTGGCGAAGGAACACGCCCCCAGGGTGGAGCGCCACGTGTCCACCCAGACGGGGATCGTCAACTACGCGGCGGCCAGGGCCTGCTGGGACCTGGGCGCGAAACGGGTAGTTCTGGCCCGGGAAGTCCCCTTGGACGAGATCCGGGGGATCCGGGAAAACACCCCGCCCCAGCTGGAGCTGGAAGCCTTTGCCCACGGGGCCATGTGCGTGTCCTTTTCCGGCCGCTGCCTGCTTTCCAACTACATGAC
>CAZBDS010000258.1:0-2653 GCA_964490735.1 uncultured Acutalibacter sp.
CACGGTAAGGCCGCCTGCAACAGTTCCCGGGAGCAGGGGTGCTGTTGCAAGCGGCCTGGAAGAAAACAAGAGGAAGGGGAACGCAAATTATGGGAAAATACCTGGTAAAACGTCTGCTGTACGGCCTTGTGTCCGTCATCGTAGTGGTTGCGGTGGTCATGGTCCTGATCTACTCCCTGATGGACCGGCAGCGCATTTTCGCCACCGACACCGTCTACTCCCACTCGGGCAACAACACCAAGGTGATCTACGTGTACTCCAAGTGGGAAGAGTACGGTTACATCGACTATGTGACCTACGAGGAGTACATTAACTCCCTTGCGAAGTCCGGCGAGATCACCGAGGAGGTCCGGGAAAAAGTTGTTTCCCTGGGCAGGACTGCCGACAAGGACAGCGAAGAGACCGCCAAATACGCCAAGCAGTTCCAGGACAGTTTTAAGGCAAAGGGTTACAAGGTCCGCCGCCTGGACGCGGTGATGGCCGGCCCCAAAAAGGTGGCCGACGGCGGCCGCCAGCAGATGTTCGCCTATAAGGACCTTCCCTTGTGGCACCGGCTTGTAAGCTACTTCTCCAACATTTTCCAGGTGGACAATATCCATTATGTGAAAGAGGATATCGGTGAGCGGGGCCTCACCTTTACCCTGCACGATCCCATTGCGGACGGGAAATTCTCCCCCGCCATTATCGGCAACGGCACCAAGCACAAGTACCTGCTGTACTGCGATGACAAGTTCCCCTATATCCATCAGAATTTCCTCACCATCAACCTGGGCACCTCCTACTCGGTAAATACCGGCGTCGACGTGTTCACCACCATGACCAGCACCCAGGGCTCGCTGGTAAAAACCCCCATGACTTTCCCCACCGGCTTCCAGGAGGAAAGCGCCGACGACCTCCATTCCGCGGTGTACCTGGCCGGTTCCCGGGAAGCAAACGAAATGCTCCAGGCCCGTTTTACGGACGATTACACCAATGTTCTCACCGTGAAAAACGGCATGTCCAGAATAGGCTATTCCTTCTCCATCGGCATTATCTCCGTCATCATGGCTTACTGCTTAGGCCTTCCCATCGGTGTGCTGATGGCCCGGAAGAAAGATAAGCTCGTTGACAAGATCGGCACTGTCTATATCATCTTTATCATCGCGGTGCCCTCTCTGGCTTACATATTCCTGTTCAAGGCCATCGGCGGCAAGCTCGGCTTCCCCACCAGCTTTGACGTGGACCACATGAGCTGGATGATGTATGTGCTGCCTGTGATCTCCCTGGCCCTGCCCTCCATCGCCAACCTGATGAAATGGATGCGGCGCTACATGGTGGACCAGATGAACTCCGACTACGTGAAGTTCGCCCGTTCCGAGGGCCTGACCGAGCAGGAGATCTTCCGGAAACACATTATGAAAAACGCCGCGATCCCCCTGATCCACGGCATTCCCGGCAGCGTGCTGTTCGCCATGACCGGCGCCATCATCACCGAGCGGGTGTACGTGGTTCCCGGCGCCGGCAACCTGCTTACTACCGCCATCAACGCCTATGACAACGGCGTGATTGTGGGCGTGACCATGTTCTATGCCGTGCTGTCCGTGGTGTCCATCATTCTGGGCGATATCCTCATGTCCATTGCCGACCCGAGGATCTCGTTCTCCAACAAGAGCAGATAAGGGGGGATTGTGATGAAAGAATTCAGCACCGACTACACCAAGCTGGGCTATTCCACCGAAGAGCTTTTCTCCCGGGTGGACCACAGCGAAACCGAGTCTGAAAAGATCGCGGCGCCCAAATATTCTTACTGGCACTCCGTGTTCCGCGTTTTCTTTAAAAAGAGGCTGAACATCGTCATTCTGCTTCTTCTCGGCCTGATCATCCTGTTTGCCTACATCTATCCCATGGTGACCGAATACGACAAGTACGGCTACCTGATGCAGGACGCCAGCGCCAAGCACCTGGGGCCCTTAGCCGCCATGCAGAAAAACGGCTACAATATCCATTGGATCCTGGGCGCCGGTTCTGCCGGCCAGTCCACCTTCGACGCCGTGTGGACCGGTTCGAAGATCTCCATCTCTCTGGCTCTGATCTGCGCTGCCATCAACATGACCATCGGCGTGCTGGTAGGCGCCCTGTGGGGCTTCTCCAAGCGGGTGGACATGATCATGACCAACGTCTACAACGTCATCGCCAACATTCCCTATGTGCTGTTGATTTCCGTAATGGTGATGCTCTTCTCCGCCAACTTCTGGACCCTGGTACTGGCCCTTACCATTACGGGCTGGCTTTCCATCGCCTACTTTATCAGGACCCAGGTCATCATTATCCGGGACCGGGAATACAATCTGGCCTCCCGGTGCCTGGGCACCTCCACCCTTAAGATCGCCATGAAGAACATTCTGCCCTTCATGATCTCTGTAATCGTCACGCTGCTTGCCACCGAGATCCCCTCTTACATCTCCTACGAGGTGTTCCTGGCCTACATCGGCCTGGGCATGAGCGACATGTCTTTGGGCCGTCTGATCTACGAAGCGGAAAGCGCTATGGTCACGCCCGGCTGGGGCTTCGAGTTCTGGAGCCCGGTGGCCATCTCTGCCTTTATCACCGTGGTACTGTACGTGGTCGGCCAGAACCTGGGCGACGCGTCCGATCCCCGGACGCATATGTGAGG
>CAZBDS010000259.1:0-2650 GCA_964490735.1 uncultured Acutalibacter sp.
AGCGCGGGGGCAGATTCAGCCCTCGCGCTCTATTATTTCCCATTGTCCGCCGTTTTTTCAGCAATATGGCCGAAAGCCTTACTCCAGAGAAGCGGCAGCCTTCTTCAGGGTTTCGATGATCTCGATGTGCTGGGGGCAGTGGGCCTCACAGTTTCCGCATTGGACGCAGTCGGAAGCCTTGCCGCCCTCTTTGGTGATGTTCTTATACCGGTCTTTGGCGCCCTCGGCGTTGTTGTACAGCATTAGGCCGTTCATGGCGGAGAAGATGTCGGGAATGGCGATCTTCTGAGGACAGCCGTCCACGCAGTACTTGCAGGCCGTGCAGGGAATAGTGGGGATATTGTTCAGGATCTCCACAGCCTTGCCCACCGTTTCCCGCTCGGAATCGGACAGGGGCTCGAAATGCTCCATGTAGGAAACATTGTCGTCCAGCTGCTCCTCGTTGGACATGCCGGACAGCACGGTGACCAGGCCGTCCAGAGAAGCGGCGTACCGGACAGCCCAAGAGGGAATGGACAGCTCGGGACGGGCGTCCTTGAACAGCTTCTGGACCTCGGGGGTCATGGTGGCAAGAGCGCCGCCCTTTACGGGCTCCATGATGATGACGGGCTTGTTGTACTTGCGGGCCACCTCATAGCATTTCCGGGACTGGACATTGTCGCTTTCCCAGTCGGCATAGTTGATCTGGAGCTGGACAAATTCCATTTCCGGGTGATTTTTCAGAATATCTTCCAGCACCTCGGCGCTGTCGTGGAAGGAAAAGCCGATGTGCTTGGCCCGGCCCTGGTCCTTCAGCTGCTTCATGAATTCCCAGGCGCCCAGGTCATCGGCCTTTTTCACCGCATCCTTGCCCAAGGCGTGAAGCAGGTAAAAATCGTAATATTCCAGGCCGGCGCGGCTCAGGGACTTCCGGAAGACCTTCTCCATTTCCCCAAAGGTCTTCAAATCCCACAGGGGCAGCTTGCTGGCGCACTGAAAGCTGTCGCGGGGATAGCGCTTAACCACAGCCTCGCCCAAGGCCACTTCGGACTTGCCCTGTATGTACACATAGGCGGTGTCAAAATAGGTAAATCCCTTGCTCATGAAGGTATCCACCATCTTTTTCACCTGTTCGATATCGATCTCGCCGTCCTTCATGGGCAGCCGCATCAGGCCGAAGCCCAGCTTTTTGATGGATTCTCCCAAATACTTTTCTGCCATATGCTTTTCATTCTCCTCTTCGGGGCCGCTTCGGCGGCCGTTTTCGATAGAAACAGTATAACGCTTAAAGTGCGCTTTAAGTCAAGCCGTTTCCCCTTCTTTTCACAAAGGGCTCACAATTCGAAGGTCAGGCCCCGGTCCGCCTCGGGCAGCTTTTTCATGCACACGATGGCCGTGGAGCCAAAACCGATATGGCAGCTGATGCTCAGCGCCAGGGGATCGATGTAGACCTTGTGCTTGGGGAACTGGGCGGAAATGGCCTTTTTCCACTGATGGGCCGTCTTTTCATCGCAGGTGTGGGCGGCCCGGATCAGGACCTCCTCCCCGGCGAACCGCTCTTCCATATCCTTCCGGACGGCCTGCAGCATGGTTTCCTGGGCCTGCTTCATGCCCCGGACCTTGGCGTAGGCGTCCAGCTT
The DNA here is from genome assembly GCA_964490735.1 of uncultured Acutalibacter sp. GTDB lineage: Bacteria > Bacillota > Clostridia > Oscillospirales > Acutalibacteraceae > Acutalibacter. Next base: position 1,620 of record CAZBDS010000259.1, read on the forward strand.
ATCCCCCTGGATCTGCAGGACGGGCTTGATGTTCAGCAGGGTGCCGATGGCGGCCCCCGCCGCGGTGACCCGGCCTCCCTTTTTCAGGTACTTTAAGGTATCCACCGCAATGTAAATGCTGGCGTCCAGCGCGTGCTCGATCAGAAAATCGTGGATCTCGGCGGCGCTCCAGCCCTCGTTTGCCAGCTTTACAGCCTCCAGCACGGACTGCTTCTGGGTACAGGAAATGCGGTGATTGTCCACCACCCGCACCCGGCCGCCGTAATCCTGGGCCAGGGCCATGGCCGTCTGGCAGGAATTGCTTAAGCCGCTGGACATGGGAATGTAGACCACCTCCTCGTGGTCCTTTAAAAGCTGGTTCCACAGGCCGGTAACCGCCTTGGGGCTGGGCTGGGAGGTCTGGACGTCGGCGCCCGCCTCCAGCTTTTGGAAAAATTCGTCCCGGGTAATGGAGACGTCTTCAAAATATTCCTCGCCGTCGATAAGGAAGGGCATGGGGATCACGCCGATGCCGCAGCGGGCCCCCTGGGCCTGGGTAATGCCGCTGTTGCTGTCTGTAGCTACCGCTACGCGGGGTTTTGCTTGTGCAGCCATTTTCTATCACTTTCCTTCTATGCGCCGCGATAAAATGCGGATTTGCCGTATATATAAATATTTTACCACACCTGCGGTGGGCACACGTGAAACTGTCTCGGTGGAAATTGAAAATACGGTGCCCGACCTTCAGTTTTGTGTATTATTATATCACAAACCACAGGGCAAGGTCAATCTTTTTGGGCCTGGCGGGGGTTGGGCTTACCCCGCACCCGCTTTTTCCCGGGGAAAAGATCCGGGATCGCGCCGGGGATAAAGAGAGTTTCTGTGGATATGCCGTAAAATTGGGAAAGCTGATAGAGCATGGGAATGCTGGGCGTGGTGTTTCCCAGCTCGTAATAGGAATAGGTAGGGCGGGAAATTTGCAGCAGCCCGGCCACCGCTTCCTGGGTCAGCCCCGCATTGGTGCGCAGCGTGCGGAGAGAAACGGCCAGCTG
>CAZBDS010000260.1:0-2649 GCA_964490735.1 uncultured Acutalibacter sp.
GACGCAGAGGTAAACCAGGTCGGCGTTGGCCAAGTCCTCCGCCCCCGCCTTGCCGTCGATAGCCCCGCAGGAACAAGCGTCCAGCAGGCTCTCTTCATCGATGTCGATCCCCAGCACCTCATGGTCCGTATTCAGCTTTAAGGCCTTGGCAATGGAACCGCCGATCAGGCCCAGGCCCACGACGACGATTTTCTTTCTCATAGGCCGCGCACCGTGTCGGAGATTTTTGTAACCTTTTTGGCCAGAGCGTCAAACTGGGCAGGCGTAATGGACTGGGCGCCGTCGCAGAGGGCGTGGCTGGGGTCGTTGTGGACTTCGATGATCAGGCCGTCCGCTCCAATGGCCGCCGCCGCAATAGCCAAAGGCTCGATGAGCCAGTTGATGCCCGAAGCATGGCTGGGGTCTACCACAACAGGCAGATGGGTCAGCCGCTTGAGCACCGGAATGGCGGAAATGTCAAGGGTATTCCTGGTCATGGTTTCATAGGTCCTGATGCCGCGCTCGCACAGAATGACCTGCTCGTTGCCCTCGGCCATGATGTATTCGGCGCTCATCAGCAGCTCCTCGATGGTGGCGGCCAGACCACGCTTTAAAAGAATGGGCTTACGCAGCTTCCCCAGCTCCTTTAAAAGCTCGAAATTCTGCATGTTTCTGGCGCCCACCTGAATGATATCCACGTCCTCGAACAGGGGCAGATGGTCGATGCTCATGATCTCCGTGACGATGGGCAATCCGGTCTTTTTCTTGGCCTCGGACAAAAGCTTTAACCCCTCGCCCTTCATACCCTGGAAGGAATAGGGCGACGTGCGGGGCTTGAAAGCACCGCCCCGCAGGAACTGGGCGCCGGATTTTTTCACGCATTGGGCCACATAGCAGATCTGCTCCTCACTTTCCACAGAGCAGGGGCCCGCGATGAGGGCCAGCCCTCCCCCGCCGATTTTCTCTCCGGTGGGCAGGGTGATCGCGGTGTCGCCGGGGTGGAATTTCCGGTTGGCTTTCTTATAAGGCTCCTGAACGCGCTTGACGCTTTCCACCACGTCCTGGGCCTCGATGTATTCCGCGTCAATCGCGGTGGTGTCGCCGATCAGGCCCAGCACCGTGCTCTGGGTGCCCACCCAGGTGTTGACCTGGACGTCATAGTGATCGGTAAGCTTTTTTATAAAAGAATCTACAACTTCCTGTTTTTGGTTTGCTTTCAGAACAATGATCATCGAGCTTTACTTCCTTTCAAAAATATCTGTCGGCCCGCCGTTTTGCGGCTGCCGGAATTTACAGGTTTAAAAGGGCAATACGCTTCGCCACGATCCAAGGGGGCGGAGAACCGTCTACGGTATAATCCGCCGCGGCCCTATAGAGAGGATAGCGCTTTTCCACCAGCTCGGCGATGACTTTTTCCCGATCCGGCTTTTGGAGCAGAGGGCGCTGGGTGTCATTTTTCAGCCGTTCTACCAAAACGGGCACCGGCACTTCCAAAAAAACGATAATGCCGCCGTTTTCGTGGAAGATCTCAACATTTCGCGGCGTAAGGACCGTGCCGCCGCCTGTGGCGATGATCGTGCCCTCCGCGCCGGAGACCTCGTCCGCCGCTTCCGTTTCCATTTTTCGGAAGACAGCTTCTCCCCGCCGTTCAAAGATTTCAGAAACCGACATGCCGGCTTTTTCTTCAATATAGTGGTCTAAGTCACAAAAAGTCCTGTCCATCAACTGGGCGGCCCGTTTTCCCACGCTGGTTTTCCCGCAGCCCATAAAGCCGCAGAGGACAATGCTGCTCATGGCTTCTCCTTTCCGAAGATCCGTTCCATCTCGGCAGAAGCATCTTCAATCAGTTGCAGCAAATCTTCATTGCGAAATTCGGTGCCGTACCAGATGTGATGGGAATAGGCGGCCTGACAGACCAGCATGCCCATGCCCCCCACCGTTTTGACCCCCGCCTGCTTTGCCAAGCGCAGCAGCTCGGTTTCCCTGGGGTTATAGACTGCGTCGAAAACGGCGCCGCAGCCGGCGATCACCTCTTTGCTGACCGGGCTTTCCCCGGCATGGGGGTACATGCCCACGCTGGTGGCGTTGATCAGCAGGTCATAATGCCGCCCGAGCTCTGCCTCCAATTCTTCATAGCGCATAACGGTGATTCGGAAATTTTTATCTCCCCGGCTTCGGGCAAAACCCGCAAGGCTGTCTGCCAGATCCATGGCCTTTTGATAAGAGCTGTCCCGGTGGACGATGGTCAGGTCAAAATCCGGACATTGGGCGGCCATAAAGGCAATGGCCCTGGCTGCCCCGCCGTTTCCCAGCAAAAGGACCTTTCCGGCCATAGAAAGACCGTTGACAGAAAGGGCCACCGCAGCTCCCGGGCCGTCGGAGGTGCTGCCGTAAAGCTTTCCGTCCTCCACCTTGACCGTGTTGACGGAGCCGCAAAGCTTCGCGTGGTCGCACAGTCCGTCCAAAAAGGGAATGATGGCGGTTTTGTGGGGAATGGTAACGTTAAAGCAATCCAGCCTGCGCAATTCGGGCAGGGCAGATTCCAGATTGGGAACGTCAATCACACGGTACTCCATGGGAATCCCGGAAAGCCGGAACAGCCTTTCCTGAATAAAGGGCGACATGGTGTGGCCGATGGGATGGCCGATAACCGCCGCGTTTTGTGTCTTC
>CAZBDS010000261.1:0-2636 GCA_964490735.1 uncultured Acutalibacter sp.
TTTATAATAATAATAGAGCCAGTCTAAGATGGCTCGGCGGGAATCCCTTCTCCCCGAAAAAACGGAAAGCGTCATGTATCTCCCAACATGGCGCTTTTCTCTATGGCCTAATTATAAGAGAAAGTCGAGAGTGAGGCGGTGAGCATGTGGCAAAAGGTAAATATCAAGAGTGGCTGGAGCCCGAGAAGCTCACCCTTTTGCAAGGTTGGGCCGGTGACGGGCTAAACGATGAGCAGATTGCCCATAATATGGGAATTTCTCCCTCTACTCTTTACGATTGGCAGAAAAAGTATCCCGAGATTTCGGAGGCTATAAAAAAAGGGAAAGAAGTCATTGACTATGCAATTGAAAACGCCTTAGTGAACAAAGCTTTGCACGGAGACGTTACCGCGGCGATTTTCCTTTTGAAGCACCGTAGACCCGATAAGTATGGGGAGGGGATCATAAAAACTGCAGCGAAGGATACTGCGGAAGATGATCCCATTACAGCAGCGCTGAAAGCGGAGGCGAAACATGGCGCTCTCTGAAAAGCAGAAGCAGATTATGCGATTTCCCTATATGCCGGGATACCGTTCTATTATCTGCGAGGGGGCTATCCGGTCCGGAAAAACCTCTATCATGTCTCTCTCGTTTTTCCTCTGGGCGATGGGAAATTTTAACGGCTGCGCGTTTGCCTATTGCGGAAAGTCCGTGGGATCAGTAACTCGAAATCTTGTGAACCCCTTGCTGTCGATCCAATACTTGAAAGATAATTTTGAAATCCGTTTTAATCGTTCTGAAAGTGTGATCATCGCAAAGCGGGGAAACAGGGAAAACCGGTTCTACCTCTTTGGCGGAAAAGACGAAAGTAGCTATACCTTGATTCAGGGCATTACCCTGGCCGGCGTGTTGCTGGACGAAGTGGCGCTTATGCCCAGATCCTTTGTGAATCAGTCGCTTGCCCGCTGCTCTGTGGAAGGCGCCAAAACATGGTTCAATTGCAACCCGGAAGGCCGGGAACACTGGTTCCGAAAAGAATGGATCCTGAAAGCGGAGGAGCATAATGCTTTCCATCTTCATTTTACGATGGAGGACAATCCCAGCCTGAGCCAAGATACCATTGACCACTACAAGAGCCAATATGCCGGGGTATTCTATCAGCGGTATATTTTGGGGCTTTGGGTGATGTCTGAGGGCGTGATCTATGACATGTTCGAGGACAGCCAGAACACCTATACGCCGGAACAAAAGCCCATTGAAATGGAATGGGTCTCACAGCGGACGATCGCCTGCGATTATGGTACTACAAACCCCTGCGTTTTTCTGGATATCTACGACAACGAGGAAAAAATCAGGGTACACCGGGAATACCGCTGGGATAGCCGCATAGAGCACCGGCAGAAAACAGACAAGGAATATGCCGACGATCTGCTGGAATTTATGGGGGAAAAGCAGTGCGCCGTCATCGTTGACCCTTCGGCTGCCAGCTTTATAGCAGAGCTGCAAAGCCGGGGGCTGTACGTTATTTCTGCAAATAACGACGTGCTGGACGGAATCCGTAAGACTTCCACGCTGATCAAGCGGCGTGAAATTCAGGTATGCAGTCAATGCGCTGGCCTTCTCGACGAGATGAGCGCCTACATTTGGGACGAAAAAGCAAGTGAGCGTGGGGAGGAAAGGCCTGTGAAATCGCAGGACCATGCCCCGGACGCTCTTAGATATTACGTGAATTCTTTGCCTGCATGGAGATTTGAGTAAGGGGGGAATTACAATGTCCAGAAGAAAAAAGAATATTCCCTCTGGGGATTCCAAAGCGCCTGTGATGACCGCAGACGCTTTTTCCAATCCTCTTTTCCGGCTGGGCTTTGGTTCCCAGTCTCCCTTGGAGGCCACCGAATACCCCCTGACCCGCATGACGGACAACTACGCCCTGCTCAACAGCCTGTACCGGGACAACTGGGTGGTTCAGAACGTGGTGGGGATCATACCGGACGATATGACTAAGGAATGGTTTACCGTTTCCGGCGCCCTCAGTCCGGACCAGCGGGACGAATTTGACAGGGCCCAGCGTACTACCCAACTGCAGCACAAGATCAACGAAGGGCTGAGATGGGGGAGACTCTACGGCGGAGCCGCCGGGCTGATCCTGATTAAAGGCCAGGAAGATATGCTGGAAGAGCCGCTGGATCTGGGAACGATTCTTCCTGGCTCCTTTGTGGGTCTGTACATTTTTGACCGCTGGTGCGGAATCACCCCGGATATGGGGCTGGTTCAGGATATAGGCGATCCGGATTTTGGCCTGCCGGAATATTATACGATTAACGGTGAAGAAAGCCGGATCGTGGCGCGGGTACATCATTCCCGGATCATTCGTTTTACCGGACGGGACCTTCCGTTCCTCGAAAAGATCGCGGAAATGTATTGGGGCGAATCTGAGGTAGAGGCGCTCTATCACGACGTGGTGAAGCATGACAATGTCGCCAACAATATGGCGGCGCTGACCTTTCGGGCGAACATTGACACGATGGCGGTGGACGAACAATACCGCGGAAAAGGAACCGGACATGCATTTTTTGAATTTCTAAAAGAACTAAAACTGAAAAAAGGCTTTGACGGCATTGAACTGCAGGTGAACGCCAAAAATAAGGCAGCCTATC
>CAZBDS010000262.1:0-2630 GCA_964490735.1 uncultured Acutalibacter sp.
CACCCCAAGGCCGGCTACGGCGGCGCGCTGACCAAGATGTCCCTCGGACGGGCTTACTCCTACGGCAAGGCCTATATCCACGGCGCGGGCGAGGAAGCGAAGATCTGGACCTCTGAGCACGACGCGTTTCTGGAGGCCATGGCCGACGCTTCCAAGACCATTGTGGAAGCTTACAAGGGCAAGATCGCCTTTGTCAATATCATGAAGAACATGTCCGTGGACTGCGACTGCTGCGCGGTGGCGGAAGATCCCGCCATTGCCGACATCGGCATTCTGGCTTCTCTGGACCCGGTGGCACTGGACCAGGCCTGCCTGGATCAGGTGTATGCCTGTGAAGACCCCGGCAAGCCCCATCTGCTGGAGCGCATCGAGTCCCGCAACGGCGTGCACACGGTGGAGGCCGCGGCCAAGATCGGCGTGGGCGTTCGGGAATACGAGCTCATCGAGCTGTAAGAAAGGCAAAGGAAAGGCTTTGTTACAGGAAGACAGGCGCATGGAAGCTGTCTGCTCTGCATTTGACGGCAGATGACAGAACGCTGTCCGCTTCTTGTAAAAAGCCTTTTCGTATGCTTATGCAGTGTTTCTCTGCTGCGGCAGGGTTAGGAACCGGTATTTTTGCCGGGATCAATGGACAGGAGATCGATCATGCGGATTTTATTAAGTGAAAACTGGAAACTGTCGGGCTCCTGGCCCTTTGACCTGCTCCGCGGGACCTCCATGGAAACGGGGATCCGATTGAGCGGTGTAACGCCGGTTATCGACGCCAGGGTCCCCGGCAGCGTATACGACGATTTGCTGCGGGCCGGCCTGATTGCCGATCCCTATTACGAACGGAATTCCCTTTCCTGCGAGTGGGTGGAAAACCGCTTTTGGAGCTATAGGACGGATTTCCGGGTGCCGGAAGAGTATGCGGGCAGACGGATCCGCCTTGTGCTGAAGGGGATCGATTATCATGCCCACATTTTCCTGAATGACAGCAAAATTGCAGAGCATACAGGAATGTATGCGCCCTGTACGGTAGATGTTACAGACCTGATAGAATTCCAAAAAACGAATTCTCTGACAGTCCTTTTGGAAAACGCCCCCAACGAGATGGGCCAGATTGGATATACCAGCCGCACCTTTACCCAGAAAGCCCGGTTCGGGTACAAGTGGGATTTTGGCACGCGCCTGGTAAATCTCGGGCTGTATGACATTGTTTATCTGGAGATTGCCGATGATCCGCTGGCCGATGTCAGCATTCGGTATCTGGGTGACGGTTTGCTGGAGGTTACGGCGGAAAATTCCTATCTATCGGGCACGCTTGCCTATGCCGGAGAAATAGCGGCCAGCGGTATAGCAGAGAGCGCCGGGAACCGCAGCAGATTGACGTTAAAGGTGAAGGACCCGCAGTTATGGTATCCCAATGGCATGAAGGAAGGCCAGCCGCTGTATGATCTCACTTTAACGACAAGGGACGACGAGAAGAAGTACCGTGTGGGATTGCGCACACTGCAATACAGGAAACCAAAGTGCCAGGACGAAGCCATTCTTCCCTATATCCCGGTGATCAACGGCAGAGAGGTTTATATCAAGGGAGTGAATATGGTTCCCCTGGATCACATGTACGGCTGTGTCACCCGGGAACGGTACCGAACGCTTTTGTCGTTGGCAAAGGAAGCAAATGTCAATCTGATCCGGGTTTGGGGCGGGGGCCTGATAGAGAAAGAGGATTTTTATGAATTGTGCGACGAATATGGGATTATGGTCTGGCAGGAATTTATCCAGTCCTCGTCGGGAATTGATAATATCCCATCAAAAAGGCCTGAATTTTTAAAGCTGTGTGAGCAGACGGCCCGGGCGGTCATTCCGGAAAAACGGAATCATGTCTCCCTTACGTTCTGGAGCGGCGGAAATGAATTGATGGATGAAGAAGGAATTCCGTCTACCTACGGGGATCCCAATATTGCCATGCTGAAAGGGATTGCAGAAGAGCTGAATCCGGATATCCTAATGCTTCCCACCTCGGCTTCGGGGCCGACAGAGTGGTTTGACGCCGCGAATCCCTCCCGCAATCACGATATCCACGGCCCCTGGAAATACGAAGGGGTGGAGGGACAATACGCGTTGTACAATCGCTCTACTGCCATACTGCACAGTGAGTTTGGCGTAGACGGAATGACAAATATAGAATCGCTGCGCAGGGTCCTGGCGCCGGAAAACCAAAAGGTGACGACCATCGAGGAGAATTTGACCTGGAGGCATCACGGAGAATGGTGGGATACATATTCCTATCGGGAACAGCCGCTGTTTGGCGCCATAGACAAGCTGGATGAATTGGTAACGCTGAGCCAGTACATGCAGGCGGAAGGGATTCGTTATGCCATTGAGGCTCACAGGCGAAGGGCAAAATCGGCAGCTTCGGTAAGGCTTGCAGAAGGGGAGCTGGTCGAAAATACGCTGCAGGGAAACATAGGCAGTATCGTATGGCAGATCAACGAGCCCTGGCCCAATGTTTCCTGCACCTGTCTTGTAGATTATTACGAAAAGCCGAAACTGGCTTATTATTTCTATCGGGACGCACAGGAGCCCCTGCACATATCCCTGCGGTATGAGAAATTTCTTTGGAAGCCCGGGGAGATTTTTGAGGG
>CAZBDS010000263.1:0-2612 GCA_964490735.1 uncultured Acutalibacter sp.
CAATGACCTTCAGATCGACACCTTCCGTTCCAGCGGCGCAGGAGGGCAGCACATCAACAAGACTTCCTCGGCGATCTGCATCACCCATCTGCCCACCGGCATGGTGGTGGAGTGCCAGGACGAGCGAAGCCAGTATAAAAATAAGGACAAGGCCATGAAGGTCCTGCGGGCCAGGCTCCTTTCCCGGGAACAGGAAAAGGCCCATGCCCAGGAGGCCCAGGAGCGCCGGAGCCAGGTGGGCAGCGGCGACCGTTCCGAGCGGATCAGAACCTATAATTTCCCCCAATCCCGGGTGACGGATCACCGCATCGGCCTGACGCTGTACAAGCTGGAGGAGATCCTGGCCGGCGAGCTGGACCAGCTGATCGATCCGCTAATCGCCGCGGACCGGGCGGAACGCCTGGGCGGCCAGGAAAATTGAAGGCTGCATAACGGAGAGAAAATGGACACATTGTTATTGAACGGAAACAATACAAATGACATAGAGCGGGTGGGGGCGATCCTCCGGGCCGGCGGCTTGGCGGCCATTCCCACGGAAACCGTGTACGGCCTGGCGGCAAACGCCCTGGACGGCCCGGCGGTCAAGCGCATTTTCGCGGCCAAGGGAAGGCCCTCGGACAACCCGCTGATCGTGCACATCTGCCGGTTTGACCAGCTGGCCTCCTTGGTGCGGGAGGTCCCACAGGCCGCCGAAAAGCTGGCGAAGGCCTTTTGGCCCGGCCCCCTTACCATGATCCTGCCCAAGTCGGCGCTGGTGCCCACAGAGGTGAGCGGCGGGCTTGACACGGTGGCGGTGCGGTTTCCTGCCCACCCGGCAGCCCAGGCGGTGATCCGGGCGGCGGGCGTGCCACTGGCGGCGCCTTCCGCCAACCTGTCGGGGCGGCCCAGCCCCACCACTTTTGCCCATGTAAAGGCCGATCTGACTGGCAGGGTGGAGGCCCTGCTGGACGGCGGGGACTGCCAGGTGGGGGTGGAGTCCACCGTGATCACGCTGGCGGAAACTCCCCCCAGGCTGCTGCGGCCCGGCGGGATCACCCTGGATCAGCTTCAGGCGGTGCTGGGCCGGGTGGAAGTGGATCCGGCGGTGCTGCACCGGCTGGAGGAGGGAAAGAAGGCGGCCTCTCCCGGCATGAAATACAAGCACTACGCCCCTAAGGCCGACGTGGTGCTGGTGGACGCTTCCCCGAAGGGATATTCAGATTATGTAAACCAAAGGAAAAACTGCCATGCTCTTTGCTTTGAAGAGGACCTGCCTTTTCTCCGGGGGCCTTTTCTCAGCTACGGCAGCCGCTATGACAGCCAGACCCAGGCGCGCCGCCTTTTTTCAGCCCTCCATGAGCTGGACCAGCTGGGGGCGGAAAAGGTGTACGCCCACTTGCCCTCTAAGCGGGGCGTGGGCCTGGCGGTGTACAACCGGCTGATCCGGGCGGCGGGCTTTCAGGTGGAAGTCCCGGGGGAGCGCCGGGTGGTGGGGCTCACAGGCCCCAGCGGCGCAGGGAAATCCACTGTGGGCGGGCTTTTGAAAGCGGCGGGCTGTGCCGTGATCGACTGCGACGCTCTGACCCGCAGCCCGGCGGTCTACGACAACGCCTGTGTTCTGGAGCTGCGGCAGGCCTTTGGGGAGAGGATCGCCCCCGGCGGCGTGCTGGACCGGAAAGCGCTGGCGCGGGAGGTCTTTTCCTCTCCGGAACGGAAAAAGCGGCTGGAAGAGATCGTTTTTCCCCGGATTCTCCGGGCGGTGGAGGAAGAGGTCAGCGCCGCCTTTGCAGCGGAGGGCTGCTGGGCCGCCGTGCTGGACGCGCCTACCTTGTTTGAAGCGGGGCTGGATTCCAGCTGTGCCAGGATCCTGGCCGTGACCGCCCCGGAAAAGGTGCGGCTGGAACGGGTCCTCCGGCGGGACGGGATCACAGAGGAACAAGCCCGCCTGCGTTTTGCCGCCCAGCGGGACGAGAGCTTTTACACGGACCGGGCGGACTATGTCATCGAGAACGGCGGGGACGCCGATCTGCCGGGCCAGCTGGCACCGGTATTGGAAGACCTGCGGGAAGGCGAATGAAAACCCTGCAGGAGAAATGGCTTTGAGAAAGGAAGAAACCGATGAAGAAAGGCTGCTTTGTTTTGGCCGCCCTGCTGGTGGTGGTCCTGCTGGCCCTGCTGGCGGGTCCGGCCCTGCTGAACAGCGGCCTGAAGCTGCTGTATCCCCGGCGCTATGAGGAGCTGGTGCGCCGGGAGGCCGCCGAGTTCCAGCTGGAAGAAGAACTGGTGTACGCGGTGATCAAAACCGAAAGCGGCTTCGATCCGGACGCGGAATCCCACGCCGGGGCCATGGGCCTGATGCAGCTGACGAAGCAGACCTTCGACTGGATGGCCGCCCAATACCCGTTGGAGGACGGGGCCGGGGACGTGCTGGACCCGGGGGACAATATTCACTGCGGCTGCGCGCTGCTCCGGCTGCTGCTGGACCACTACGGCAGCCTGGAAGTGGCCCTGTGCGCCTACAACGCGGGCATGGGCAACGTTGCATCCTGGCTGGAGGACGAGGCCTATTCCGGCGACGGGAAGACCCTGCACACCATTCCCTATCCGGAGACGGAAGCCTACGTGGAAAAGGT
>CAZBDS010000264.1:0-2604 GCA_964490735.1 uncultured Acutalibacter sp.
TGGCCTCCGACCTGAAGGGCCACGGCGGCGGCGACAGCGGCATTGTGGCGGACTTCCTCGACATGCTCTTAAACGACCGGGACGCCACCGAGCGCACCACCACCCTGGAAAATTCTATGGAGAGCCATTTTATGGCGCTGGCCGCGGAGGAATCCCGCGTAAACGGTGGAAAAGTGGTGGAGCTGGAAGAGTTTAAGAAAAGATAGGGGGAAGCGGCATGCAATACGTCCTGTGCGGCGCGGCGGTCCTTTACGGCCTGCTTCACGTCTATGTATCTCTGGCGGGCAAAAAGCGGGGAAAAATGGAAACGGACCTGTTCCTTGCCATGCTTTTGGGAGCCTGCCTGCTGGCGGCCGCCGGTGTGTGCGTGCTTTTCTGGGACTGGGCCTGGATCCCGGCGTTTGTAGGCTGTGTTTTGATCAGCCTGGCGGCCTTTGTAAACGGGGGCCGGGCGGGCAACCGGCACCTGAGCCACCACCTGATCCGTGCCGCGGTGCACCTTTTGCTGGTGCTGGGCTTCGTATTCCTGTAAGGAAAGCTTCCTAAAAAGTCGATTTGAAAAGGGCAAGGCAAACCCGCCGGGGTCTGTCCTGCCCTTTTTGTTTTATGGGAGGAGGCTTCTGGAAAGCCGTTTTCACTTCAGGCCGGTGGCTGGTGAAGGGCGTCTTTTCTGACGTACTTTTCCGGGTTCTTCAGCCATCGGATCAGGTAGATGGAGGAGGGGATCAGGCCCAGCACCCAGCCCACCGGAGCGGCGATCCAGATGCCGATATAGCCCCAAAACAGGGGGAGCAGCAGGGAAAAGCCGATCTTCGAGGCAAGCTCCACCACGCTGGACGCCAGGGTGATCTTTACCGCGCCGATCCCCCGCAGGGCAGAGTTGACGGTCCAGATGGCGCCCAGGGCCGCGAACAGCAGGGCCTGAATGCGGATCAGCGAGACGGAGGCCTCCAGCACGAAAGCGTTTTCCTCCTTCATGAACAGCGGGGCAAGCAGCGGTGCGCAGAAAAGCATTACCACGGTGGAGACCAGGGCCAAAGCCCCGATGAGCAGCAGCCCTTTTTTCAGGCCGGCTTTGATGCGGTCATATTTTCTGGCTCCGAAATTCTGGCCGGAATAGACGGAAAAGGAGAAGGCCAGGTTGGAGAAGGAAACGGTGGCCAGCTGCTGCATCTTGCTGCCGATGGTGTAGGCGGCCATCACGTCGGCGCCGTGGGAATTGATGACAGAGGTGATGAGCATGTCGCCCACGCTTAAAACGGCGCTCTGCACGCACATGGGCAGCCCAATGCGGAAGTATTCGCGCAGCATGGCGCTGTCCGGCCGCCAGGCTTCCCGGTTGGGACAGAGCTTTGGGTATTTCTTCAGCATGTAGGCGTTGCACAGAACGGCGGAAGCGATCTGGGAGATCACTGTGGCCCAGGCCACGCCGTCAATTCCCCGGTGGAAGGCCAGCACGAAAAGAAGATCCAGAAGCACGTTGAGCAGGGAGGAGAAAATCAAAAAATAAAGGGGCGTTTTGGAGTCTCCGATGGCCCGCAGGGCCGAAGTGGAGCAGTTATAAGCGATCTGCCCGATGGAAAGCCCTCCGACGATCTGAATGTAGAGCACCGCCTGGTCAATGGTTTCGGCCGGGGTTTGCAGCAGTCTCATCAGCGGACGCGCCCCAAACAGGGAAAAGAGCCCTAAAACGACTCCCGCCGCCAGGGACATGTAATAAGCGTGGGCCACGGCCCGCTTCATCACCGCCTCCTGTCGGGAGCCTTCCGCCTGGGCCAGAATGACGGAAACGGCGTTGGTAACGCCCTGGCCCATCATCATCAGAAAGAAGGTGGTGGTGGCGGCGGAACCGATGGCGGAAAGGGCGGTAAGGTTTACGAATTTGCCGACCACCCAGGTGTCCACCAGGTTGTAGAGCAGCTGGAAAATGCCGCCGATCCACATGGGAATGGCAAACAGGACCAGCAGCTTCGCGGGCTCTCCCTGGGTCATGTCCAGGTTTTTTCTCTTCAGTTCCAAGCGGGATCCTTCCTTTCGATTGTGGGTAAAGGCATAAGCTTTCTTTACAATTATAACATTTTTTGGCGGGAAGGGTCAAGGAACGCCTTGACTTCCAAGTGGTTTTGTGGTACAACTAAAACACAGAAAAAGGCTGTGACGGAGACACGCGGAACGCAGGAAGGTTTCAGAGAGCCGGCGGATGAGCAAATTTTGCTTGGGTGCGAGCCGGTACGGGAATGCGGAGCCGATATCACTCCCGAGCCGCAAGCTGAAACGGGGCTTTGGCCGCCGGAGTAGGGGAGACGGAGTCCCACCGTTACCGGGAGCGCGCATGATGGTGCGGGTGGTATAACGAACAGCTGCTTTATAAAGCTTGGCTTTCGTCCCGTTGCGGGCGAAAGCTTATTTTTATGTTTGAAAGGAAGATCCGTATGAGCCTGTACAAGGAGGTTTCCACCAACCTGAATTTTGTGGAGCGTGAAAAGAAGACCGAAGAATTCTGGGCGGAAAACCGTATTTTCGAAAAGAGCGTGGAGGAGCGCCGGGGAGAAAAGCCCTATGTGTTTTACGACGGACCTCCCACCGCCAACGGCAAGCCCCATA
>CAZBDS010000265.1:0-2601 GCA_964490735.1 uncultured Acutalibacter sp.
GACGAGTTCGGCGAAGCCGACATGCGCCGCTGGTGGGTGGAGAAGGACTATCTTCAGGAGATCCGGGAGACGGTTTTCGGCCCGGAGCTGACCCAGCAGGAGGCTCTGGAACGAGTTCTCCGGGACCTGGGGGCGGCGGACAAGCTTTGAAATCTGCGATCTGAAAGGCGGTGATTTCCATAAAAACCGGCGTTTACGGCGGGACCTTCAATCCCATTCATTCCGGACATATTCACATTCTGCGGGAGTTTATCCGGCGGCTTTCCCTCGATAGGGTGCTGCTGATCCCCACGGGCCGCCCGCCCCACAAGGACGCGCCGGCCCTGGCCGCTCCGGAGCACAGGCTTGCCATGTGCCGGCTGGCGGTGGAGGAGATCGCGGACGCCCCGGTGGAAATTTCAGAGATCGAGCTTAGACGGCCGGGAAAAAGCTATACGGCGGAAACACTGGAGGCTTTGCGGGAACAATACCCGGAGGACCAGCTTTACCTGCTGATGGGGGAGGACATGTTCCTTACCCTGGACAAATGGTACAGGCCTGAGACCATCTGCGCCCTGGCGGCGCTGTGTGCTTCTCCCCGCAGCGAAGACGGGCTGCAAAAGCTGAAAGAACAGCAGGCCCGTTTAGAACGGCTGTTTTCCGCCAGGTGCTTTTTAGAAAATATTTCCTATCTGCCGGTGTCCTCCACCCAGGTGCGGGAGCTGGCGACAAAGGGCGAAAGCCTGGGGGGGCTGGTGCCCCCCAAGGTGGAGCAGTACCTGCGGGAGCACGGGCTGTACAGATGATAAGGAGGGTTCCCATGCAGGTGATTTACCGAGAACTGAACCGGGACAATTTTCACTCGGATTCCCTGGACGGTTTTATCCGGCACCAGGAGGTTTCGGAGTGCTGGCGGAAGGTGGACGGGGCGTGGAAGCTTTTGCCCATTGCCTTCACGGAGGATTGGGGTCCCGGCGAGCTTCGGGAACTGGCGGGCCGCATTGCAAAGGGCCTTGGAAAGGATTTGCTGGCCTGGGGCGCTTTCGAGGAAAACCAAATTGTGGGTTTTGCCGTGGTTGTGAAGAAGCGGTTCGGCAGTAGAGATCAGTATGTGGATCTGGCAGAGTTTTACGTTTCCCAGCCCTTCCGGCGGCGGGGGATCGGCCGGGCACTGTTTGAAAAAGCCTGCGAGGGGGCCGGAAAGCTGGGCGCGGAAAAGCTTTATATCTCGGCCCATTCCTCCAAAGAAAGCCAGGCGGCGTACCGCAGTCTGGGCTGTGTGAAGGCGGAAGAGATCCATTCCGTGCTGGCGGCCAAGGAGCCCTGCGATGTGCAGATGGAATACGATTTGAGCAAAGAGGGAAGCTTATGACCTATGCGGAGTATGAAGAGGAAGTAAAAAAGCGCCTGACGGAGCGGCGGTTCTATCACAGCCGGTGCGTGGCGGAGGAAGTGGCGCGGCTTGCCCGGCAGTACGGCGCCGACCCGGAAAAGGCCGGGACCGCCGGAATTCTCCACGACATCATGAAGGACACCCCCAAAGAAGAACAGTTGAAAATCCTCGAAAACTTTGGTATAATACTCACTAAATCCCAGCGGCTGAACCTCAAGCTGTGGCATTCCCTTTCGGGGGCGGCGTACTGTGAGCACGTTTTAGGCGTCTCCGATCGGGAGATTTTAAACGCCATCGCCTGCCACACGGTTGGGAAAGCGGACATGACGCTGCTGGACAAGGTGCTTTTCGTGGCGGATTATATCTCTGCCGACCGGGATTATCCCGGGGTGGAGATCATGCGGGAGGCAGCGAAGCGAAGCCTGGAAGAGACGATGGTGAAGGGCATCGCGTGGACGCTGTGCGATCTTTCCGGTCAGGGAAGCCCCATCGCTGCGGACAGCGTTTACGCCTACAACGAGGCGCTGCAGCTTTTGACGGCCGGGAAGAACCTGGTTTTCCGGCCCGGCAGATTCGGCATTCCGGAAATTGAAACAGAAGAAGGAGAAAATCCATGACCTCATTGGAACTTGCGAAAAAGGCCGCCGCCATTTTGGACGACAAAAAGGCCATGCGGCTGAACCTTATAAAAATTCAGGACATTTCCAGCCTGGCGGATTATTTTATCATCGCCAACGGCACCAGCAACACCCATGTGCGGGCCCTCAGCGACGAGCTGGAGCAGAAGCTGAAGGCGGAGAATGTCTCGCCGGAGCGTATCGAGGGATACCGTTCCGACACCTGGGTGCTGCTGGATTACGGCAGCGTGGTGGTCCATATCTTTACCCAGGACGCCCGGGACTTTTACGACCTGGACCGCCTGTGGGCGGACGGGACGAAAATGGACTGGGAGAAGGAGTGAGGACCCATGAGAACTCAAAAGCAGAAGGAACTGATCGAGGCCTACCTGGCCCAGTTGGAGCCGGAGCAGGCAGAGGTCTTCCGGGAGCTGATCCTCCACTTGTCCCATCTGGGGTACGACCCCCAAAAGCAGCGGGCGAACATTGTGTTCAACTGCCCCTGGCACGGAAAGCAAGTGGCCAAAATCGGCTTTGATAAAACCGGCCAACCTTTTTTCGGCCTGGGCTTTTCCGCCTGCCGGGGGTACTCCCCGCGGTTTGAGAAAATTG
>CAZBDS010000266.1:0-2601 GCA_964490735.1 uncultured Acutalibacter sp.
CGCCGCCATCGAGGCCATGAAAAACGGCGACGACGACATTGTGTACATGCGGGGCCAGTACGACATGCGCCGCCGCCTGATCGTGGACGGCCTGAACCGCATGGGGCTGACCTGCTTCGAGCCGGAAGGGGCCTTTTACGCGTTCCCTTCGGTCAAGTCTACGGGGCTTACCTCCGACGAGTTCTGCGAAAAGCTCATTTATTCCAAACACGTTGCCGTGGTGCCGGGCACCGCCTTTGGGGCCAGCGGCCAGGGCTTTGTACGCATTTCCTATTCCTATTCCATCAAGCATATCACCGAAGCCCTGGAGCGCATCGAGGCGTTCCTGAAGGAGCTGTAACATGGAGCGGGTCTTCTGGAAGCGGGTCCCCGGGTACGAAGGGGACGAGCTGCATAATGGAGTTGACATAATTTTTGAAACGCTGCATGTCTACGACGAGCTGAAACCCGGCATGACGGCGGTGCTCAAGCCCAACCTGATCCTGCGCTGCAAGCCGGAAACGGCCATCATCACCCACCCGGCTTTTACGGCGGCGGTGGGCAGGTGCGTCAAGCGGGCGGGGGCGAAGGTGCTCATTGCCGAAAGCCCCGGGGGTCCCTACACCCCCGCCGTGATGAAGAGCCACTACAAGGCCTGCGGCTATACGGACATGGCCGAGGCCTGCGGTTTTTCCCTGTATACGGACTGCAAAAGCCGGGAAGTTTTCCTGCCGGAGGCCCTGCGGTGCCGGCAGCTGTCTATAGCAGAGCCTTTTTTGGACGCGGACTATCTCATCGACCTGGCCAAGCTGAAAACCCACGGCATGACCGGCTTTTCGGGCGCGGTGAAGAACCTGTTCGGCGCGGTGCCCGGCCTGCAGAAGCCCGAGCTTCACTGTCGCTTCCCGGACCGGGAGGACTTTGCCCGGATGCTGGTGGACCTGGCGGCTTTCCTCAAGCCGGACCTGTGCTTTCTGGACGGGATCTGGGCCATGGAGGGCGACGGTCCCACCGGCGGGACCCGGCGGGAGCTGGGGGTGCTGGGGGCTGCCAAAAGCCCCTGGGCCCTGGACGTTTCCGGCGCGGAGCTGGTGGGGATCGAACCCAGTTCCGTGCTGATGCTGCGGGAGGGGGCCCGGCGGGGACTTGGCCCCATTTCTCTCGAGGAAATGGAGCTTTTGGGCGACCCGTTCCCGGACCTGCGGGTGACGGACTTTAAAAAGGCCCGGGCCTCCAGTACGGACTTTATCGACCGGCTGCCGAAATTCCTGCGGCCGGCGGCCAAGAAGATCATGACGCCCTATCCGAAGATCGATCAGAAGAGCTGCGTGGGCTGCGGCAAATGCGCCGAGAGCTGTCCCCAGCACACCATTGCGCTGCGGAATGGGAAAGCGGAGATCAACTATCGCAGCTGTATCCGCTGCTTCTGCTGCCACGAGATGTGCCCCCAGCACGTCATCGGCGTAAAGCGGTTGGGCGCTTTCAGGTGGTAACCATGCGAGTAAAGGCATACGCGAAAATCAATTTGACCCTGGACGTGACCGGCAGGCGGGAAGACGGCTTCCACACCCTGGACACGGTGATGCAGACCATCTCCCTGTACGACGAGGTGGAACTCCTGCGGGGAAAGGCTCCCGGGATCCGGCTGCGGACGGACAAGGCCTATCTGCCGGTGGACGAAAAGAACACCGCTTACCGGGCCGCCCGGCTGTTTTTGGAGCGCCGGGGCCTGGAGCGGGAGGGCCTGGAGATCGCCCTGACCAAGTGGATCCCCAGCCGGTCCGGCATGGGGGGCGGCAGCGCCGACGCCGCCGCGGTGCTGCGGGGCCTGAACCAGCTGTTCGAGGCGGGCATGAGCCTTGAGGAGCTGCAGGCACTGGGGGCGCAAGTGGGGGCGGACGTGCCCTTCTGCGTCCGGGGCGGCTGCTGCCGCTGTACCGGCGTGGGGGAGGTCTTGGAACCGCTGCCGCCCCTGCCGGACTGCGTCCTCGTCGTCTGCAAGCCTCCGGCGGGTATGAGCACGCCGCGGGCCTACGCTCTCATCGATCGGTATCCCCTTTTGAAAAAGCGGGCCACCCCGGGCATGATCGAAGCCCTGGAGGCGGCGGACCTGAGGCTGATCGCCCGGAGGCTTGCCAACCGGTTCGACGAGACCATGGGCCTGACCCAAGTCCGGGCCATTGAGAAAACCATGTTTTCCGCCGGGGCCCTGGGCGCCATGATGACCGGCAGCGGCTCGGCGGTGTATGGGATTTTCGCCGGGGTAAAGCAGGCGGAAAACTGCGCTGCCCTGCTGAATGAAAAGGGCGAGGTGTTCCTGTCGCGGCCCCGGGCTGAAAACTGAATCAACAAAGCAAAAAGAGCCACCTGCGAAAGCGGGTGGCTCTTTCTCGTTTGAGATTTAGACATAATAGGGATTGGGCTTAAAAAGCAGGGTGATAAAATCGATCAGCACGCCGATGCCGAACAGGCCCAGAGTAAAGATATACAGCACGCCCATGCCGGTTTTGCCCTCATAAAACTTATGAGCGCCAAGGGCTCCCAGAAAGAAGCAGAGGGCAAGGGCTACCCACTTGCTCCGGGCTTTGGCGGCGGCAAAAGCGGCCAGGTTCTGGTTTACGT
>CAZBDS010000267.1:0-2591 GCA_964490735.1 uncultured Acutalibacter sp.
TTCTCGGCTATGCCGGTCAGTTCAGGCTTTGCGTTCAGTACGCTCCTTATGGCAATCTTGTCTACAGTGCTGATCTCTTTTTTTGCAATCTCACACAGGGCGTAATACAGGAGCTGGTTTTCAACATCTGAGAAGTGTTTTGGACTAAGCTCCTCCGACTGGAAAGACAATTCCGGATTGACCACTAGTGAGGCGATTACGGCGGCCTCTGACGCCGTATCGATTAGGTCATCATACCTTGCCACTCTCTCCCCTCCCCACGATGTCGTTGTATTTTTCTCGCGCTAAGCGGCAAATGTCGCATGAATTTCTGTAATCGCAGAGGTTAATACAGTAGAACAGCTTGTCTTCTATCGCCTTTTTGGCAGCGGAATATTTTCTTTTCGCTCTTCGATCTTCCCCGTCGTAAGCAAAACGGGAATCTTCATACGCCCGCTTTGCCCCATCTAAAGCCTCAATCTCGGCAGAGAAGTCTACGGGCAGGAACAAGTCCTCTTTCCCAATTTCCTCGATGGTGTCTCCGACCCATTTCATCGCCTTGTTCATATCTGCTTCCGAGAAGCCAATGATTTCCAAATGATTTGGCCGAAACATATTGAACACAAGCTTTACGGGGTACTTGCCGTAGCGGCTTTTCACGAAGGCGGAATAAATGTAAAGCTGCCTGGCATATTGGGCTTTTTGCTCTTCTGACTCAAATTCTTTTTTTGACTTGTGGTCTATCACATAGAGGTTGCCTTCCTCATCTTTTGCGATCACGTCGATGATCCCCTCCAGAATCGCCATTTTGCTTCCGGTGCGCACGAGCAGCTTAAAGCGCTTTTCAATTTCTAATGGGGTCAATGGTTTCCCATCTATGGTAAATCCGGAGAAATCTTCTAGGAATGCGGAGATTTGCTTTTGGTAAGAATGAGACAAATCCATTTTGAAACCGGAGGCCGACTCCAGACAGACCCCATTCGGAACGGCCTCCTCAAAATTACTCATAAAGAACTCCCCCAGCTCGCACTGGAGGAGCTCGCCTTTTAAATATTTTTCGATGGTTTCATGTACGAGGGTTCCGCACTCCGCAAACCCGTTTTGTTCCCCTTCCGCCTTTTGAAAATATCTCATATAGTGAGCCTGTTTACATTGAGCGAAAGAGGACAAGCGGCTAAAAGAATAGTTTCCGCAGTCTGTGACGTCTGCCACAATGTCAAAATTCTGTTTTTCGGAACCCATGGGTTAATACGCCAAATCTTCTTCGGAAATCTCTCCATCGGCGGGATTGGGCGCGGCGGGGCTGCCGGACTGCACCTTGTCATAATCCATGACGATAACATTCAGGTATGATTTCCCATAGGTGCCGTCATCTTTCTTGGCGCTGGTATTTGTAAGCTTAACGGAGTACACCGCGACCCTGTCTCCCTTCTGGAGAGGGTCAAGGGCGCACTTTTCCTGCGCGCGCCGTCCAAGTTTGCAGAACCAAGAGCTGTATATGAATTTTCCGTCGGGCTTCTTATCTCTGGTGCCCAGCTTATAGGTTGTGTGAGTCTCGCCGTTCACAATCTTTTCGTCCACATTGTTTACATAAGCGGTGAACACGGGCTTGTCTTCACGTTCTCTCTGCATAAAAATCATGCTTCAATCTCCTCCAGTTTTTTCATAACAGAATCCAGCTTGTCATCCGGGATGTCCTTAATATTTTTTGTCTCCGAGCTTTCGGCGATAACAGCGTCAACAGCCTTTCTGTTCGCCTTCGCCTTTGCCCTTGCGAGATCGGCGATCTTTTCCCTGGGCGTCTTTTCCTTTTTAGCAGCGGCAGTTTCGGAGCTCTTTTGCCCGTCGTCGTCCACTTCGCCAGCGACGCCTGCAACGGCGTTGACCGCAAATCTGCGCAAATAGGTAAGCGTTGCGCCGATGCCCTGCACATCTCCTTTTGTGGGGGCGGCGGCAACCGCCGGGAATACGATATACGCCCCGCTCTTATGGGTGAGGACAGAGGAAACCACACACTTGCCCTCGTAAGGAGACTCGTTCACGCCGGTTCCGATGGCCTGTGTGATAGCCAAGCCGTACTTTCCCAGCACGGGACGGACCGTATTGAGGACTTCGCCCAAAGGGGCGTATTTTGCCTTGAAATACGCATTCATCGTGGTGTTCTCAGGGTTGCCAACTTCGGCATAATACTTCGCCAGATCAGAAAACATCTCTGCTTTCTGCTCATCGCTTCCGACAATTTCCATTACGTCGTGAAATGGGTGGTAATCTTCGAGCCAGATTCCTTCGCGGAGCTCAACTGCATTTTCGCCCGAAATTACGGCGGGATTGTCTGTCGTTTCCTGAGTTTTAACTTCTTCCATAAAATAATCCTCCTTTAGTAAAAGAAATAAATTGTCGTACCCAGGGTCGGGTCGTAATAGGATTTTTCGACCGCTCCGGTTGGATACCCACTTTGACCGATAACGCCAGAAGGAAGCGTGCTCCCTCCTTCCAAGACCTTTCTGGCGTTGTTAACACATTTTTGAGACGGGATTAAATTGATACTCCCGTTATAAACGCACCCGTATTGTCCAGGCTGATACACCACTTCTTTGATGGTATTCGGATAG
>CAZBDS010000268.1:0-2590 GCA_964490735.1 uncultured Acutalibacter sp.
CACCGCCACGCCCTTTTCGGTGCACTGCTCAATGGGAATGTTGTTCACGCCGGCCCCGGCCCGCGCAATGGCCAGCAGCTCGCTGCCCAGCTCCATTTCGTGCATAGAGGCGGAGCGCACCAGCACGCCGTCCGGCTTTTCCATTTCCGTGGAAAAGCTGTATTCACCGCCGAAGCGGTCGGTGCCGATGGGGCTGATCTTATTGAGACAGAGTATCTTATACATTAAAGATTCTCCTCCTCGAATTTCTTCATGAATGCCACCAGCTTCTCCACGCCTTCCACGGGCATGGCGTTGTAGATGGAAGCCCGCATGCCGCCTACGCTGCGGTGACCCTTCAGGTTGACGAAGCCTTGGGCGGTGCTTTCCTTAACGAACTTGGCGTCCAGGTCCGGGTCGCCGGTAACGAAGGTCACATTCATGATGGAGCGGCTGTCCTTTTCGGCGCAGCCCTTGAACAGCTTGGAGGAATCCAGAAAATCGTAGAGGATATTGGCTTTGCGCACGTTGCGTTCCTCCATTTTCTCCAGGCCGCCGATCTCGTCCCGGATCCACTCCAGCACCAGCTTGCACATGTAAATGGACCAGCAGGGCGGGGTGTTGTACATGGAATCGTTTTCCGCCATCACCTTGTAGCTGAACATGGTGGGTGCGCATTCCATGGTCTCGCCGATCAGATCCTCCCGGACGATGACGATCGTGAGGCCCGCAGGGGCCACGTTCTTCTGAGCGCCCGCGTACAGCAGTCCGAATTTTGAAACGTCGATGGGCTGGCTGAGAATACAGGAGGAAATATCTGCCACCAGAGGTACGCTGCCGGTATCGGGCAGCTGATGCCACACGGTGCCGTAAATGGTGTTGTTCATGCAGATGTGGAAATAGTCCGCGTCGGGGCGGAACTCGCTGGGATCGAGGGCGGGGATATGGGAAAAATTATCGTCTTTCGAGGAGGCTACCGCCTTGCAGTCACCGTAGCGGCTGGCTTCTTTGTAGGCCTTGGTGGAAAACTGGCCCGACAGCACGTAATCGGCCTTGCCGGATTTTGTCATCAGGTTCATGGGAACGGCGGCGAACTGAGAGGAGGCGCCGCCCTGAAGAAACAGCACCTTGTAATTGTCCGGAATGTCCATCACTTCCCGCAGCAGGCGTTCGGCCTCTTTAATGATGCCGTCATATACCTTGGAACGGTGGGACATCTCCATCACAGACTGTCCGCTACCCTCGTAATCCAGCATTTCGGCAGCGGCCCTTTTGAGAACGGACTCGGGCAGCATGGAGGGACCGGCGGAAAAATTGTAAACGCGCGACATAAGACAGCCTCCTTTATTTCGATCATAATTTATATGATGCGATTTATCGTATTATACTGGAAAAGCGCCGGGAAAGCAAGGAACACTTCCCAAAACATGAAAATAAGGGAAAAGTGTATAAAATGTGTTTACTTTGGACAGGAAGATGTGCTATATTAAACACAATAGGCCGGGCTGCGATCCAGCGGGCCGTTTGGAGCTCAATTCTATCTGGAGGTGCTTATATGAACGTCGGTAATATTGTTCAAATTCTGAAAGCGGAGATTCTCAACGAAGGGAATTTGGAAGAGGAAGTGAAAACGGCCTGCGGCAGCGACATGATGAGCGATGTCCTCGCTTTTGTAAAGGATCAGTCTGTCCTGCTGACCGGGTTGATGAATCCCCAGGTGGTGCGGACTGCCGAAATGATGGATATGCACTGCATCATTTTCGTGCGGGGCAAAAACGTGGATCCCAACGTGGTGGCTCTGGCCAAGCAGAAGGACATTACGGTGCTGGCCACGCCCTACCGTATGTTTACGGCCTGCGGGCTGCTTTACTCCAACGGTCTGCGAGGAGGGTGTGAAGTATCATGAGCATGCTGCATTTGGAATACCAGGTGCCCGGCGACGATTTCACCCGGGCCGGAGAGGCTTCCGGCGACGTGAAGCACAAGCTGAAAAAGCTGGGCTATGAGCCGGACGCCATTCGGCGCGTGGCCATCGCCATGTACGAGGGCGAGATCAATATGGTCATTCACGCAGGCGGCGGTGAAGCCATTGTGGATATCGACCCCGACCGGGTGGACATTGTGCTTCAGGACCACGGTCCGGGAATCAAAAATGTGGATCAGGCCATGCAGGCCGGGTGGTCCACCGCTCCCGACAATGTGCGGGCTTTAGGCTTCGGCGCCGGCATGGGCCTTCCCAACATGAAGAAGTATACGGACGAAATGACCATCGATTCTGTGGTGGGTACCGGCACCACCGTGCATATGGCAGTCTGTCCCGGCATGAAGCAGGAAGGAAGATAAGGCGGCCTTCGGAAAGCTGCCGCAATTTTGGAGGTACATACCGTGGCTGAGTTTTACCATTCTGTCACACTGAACGAGGAAAAGTGTACGGGCTGCACCAACTGCATCAAGCGGTGTCCCACCGAGGCGATCCGCATTCGGGGCGGGAAAGCAGTCATCTCTTCCGAGCGCTGTATCGACTGCGGGGAGTGTATCCGCATCTGTCCCCATCATGCCAAGCGCGCCCGGCACACCCACCTTTCCAGGCTCAGTGACTTCACCTATAAAA
>CAZBDS010000269.1:0-2582 GCA_964490735.1 uncultured Acutalibacter sp.
TTTTTCCCCTTTCCCATGGGCACCACTGCCAGCAGGAACACCAACACGCCCATGCCGCCCAGCCAGTGGGTAAAGCTGCGCCAGTACAGCAGGCCCTTGGGCATGGTCTCCACGTTGGAGAGAATGCTGGCGCCGGTGGTGGTAAAGCCGGAAACGGTCTCGAAGAGGCAGTCGATAAAATTGGGAATGGCTCCGCTGAAGAAAAATGGCAGGGCCCCCACCAGGGAAACGGCGATCCAGCACAGGGCTACGCAGAGAAAGCCGTCGCGGGCGCCGATCTGGCGTTCCCTGGGCTGAAAGAAAAAGGTGACCAGGCTTAAAAGCGCCGCCAGGACCACCGACAGGCACAGGCCAAAGACCGCGTTCCATTCCTGCAGGCACAGGGAAATAGCGGCGGCGGGTAGCAGGCAGACCGCCTCCACCCGAAGAATGTCGCAGATGAGCCGCAGGATCATTCTGTGATTCATAGAGTTGACTGTCCTTCTTTCTGTTACGCGTCCAGGAAAATGTCGCTGAGATTGTTGACGGCCTGATCGGAAAGGGCCACTACCACCACTGTGTCGCCCCGCTCGATGGAATCGCTGCCCTTGGGAATGATGATCTGCCCGCCCCGGTTCAGGCTGGCGATCAGGGTGTTGGGGCGCAGCCGGAGCTGGGAAAGCTTTTTGCCGATCTGGGGCATGTCCTTTGAGGCCCGGAATTCCAGGGCCTCTACCCGGTCGCCCACAATGCGGTGGAGTGCCAGCATGGTGCCGCTGGTGCTCTTCCGGTTGCTCATGGCCCGGACGTAGCGGACGATGTCGTTGCAGCAGAGATCCTTGGGGCTGATGACGCAGTCGATCCCCTTGCCGTTTAAGACCTCGGTGAATTCCGTGCGGTTGATTTTGGTGATGACCTTGTAGGTGTTCAGGAAATTGGCGTACATGGAAATGATCAGGTTCACTTCGTCAAAGTCTGTCAGGGTGACCACGGCGTCGGTCTGGGCCACGCCCTCCGAGTCCAGTACGCTGCGGTCGGAGCCGTCGGCGCAGACCACGGTGGCCTTGGGCAGCATGTCTGCCAATTCCCGGCATTTTTCCGCATTGGATTCGATCAGCTTGACGCTGACGCCGTTGGCGAGAAGCTTTTCCGCCAGGTAAAAGGCGATCCGGCTGCCGCCCACAATGATGGCGTCCCGGACTTTCCGCTGGGTCAGGCGCAGGTTGCGGATCAGCTTTGTCAGGTCGGAGGAGGAGGCGGTGATGGACAGCCTGTCCCCGGGGGCCAGCATGAAATTGCCGTCGGGAATATAGACCTTGCCTTCCCGTTCCACGGCGCACACCAGCACCTTTACGTTGACCAGCTGGTACATTTGGTACAGCTTGGCCCCGCTGAGCACGCTGCCGTCCCGGACCTCCAGCTCCACGATCTCGATCCGCCCCTTGGCGAAGGAATCCCGCTTGAGGAAGGAGGGAAACTGCAGCAGCCGGTAGATCTCGTTGGCGGTGGTGTGCTCGGGATTGATCATCATGCTGAGCCCCAGCTCGTCCTTCAGGTCGAATAATTGATAGTAGTATTCCGGGTTGCGGACCCTGGCAATGGTGTGCTTGCAGCCCAGCTTCCGGGCCATGATGCAGCACAGCAGGTTGATCTCGTCGGCGGAGGTGGCGGCGATGAGCAGCTCGCTGTCGCCCACATTGGCCATCTTCTGCACTTTCAGGGTGGCGCCGTTGCCGTGCACCACGTTTACGTCCAGGGATTGCTGGGCTTCCTGCAGCACCAGCTTGTTGCTGTCGATGACCACCACGTCGTGGCCTTCTTTGGAAAGCTGTACGGTCAAGGCAAAGCCCACCTTACCGTCGCCTACAATGACGATCTTCATAGCGGATATGACCCTTCCTTTTTATTTTTGCTCTTTAAGCTCGGAGGTACAATGCGGGCATTTAACCGCGTCCAAGGCGATCTCGCTTTTGCAGAAGGGGCAGGTCTTGGTGGTGGGAGCCGCGGGGGCCTCCTCTTTTTTGGGGACCAGCTTGTTCAGTGCCTTCACGATGACAAACAGCACAAAAGCGATGAGAAGGAAATTGATCACGGCGGAGAGAAACGCGCCGTATTTAAATTCCGCGCCGCCCAGGTTCAGAGACATCATGTCCAGGTTTGTCCAGCCGGGAAGAAGGCCGATCAGGGGGTTGATCAGGTTCTCCACCAGGGAATTGACGATGGCGGTAAAAGCGCCGCCCACCACAATGCCTACAGCCATGCTCACGGCGTTGCCCCGCACGGCGAACTCTTTAAATTCTTTCAGGATCTTTTTCATAAGGCTCCTCCTTGCAGATTGTCGAATGAACGGGACTATTTTCCCACGGAAGGCCCGTAAAGTCAAGGGGATCCGGCACTTTACCGCAGCCGGGCCACTTCCTCGGGGGAATAGGGCGTGGCCCCGTCCGCAATTTCCGGCTTGTGGAGCATGCTGTCCGCTTCCGTAATTCCCCGGATCACGCGGCAGGGATTGCCGGCGGCAAAGGAGTGGGGAGGAATATCCCTGGTAACCACGCTGCCCGCGCCGATGACGCAGCCGTCCCCGATGGTCACGCCGGGGCACA
>CAZBDS010000270.1:0-2579 GCA_964490735.1 uncultured Acutalibacter sp.
TTCGATTTCCTCAATATGTTTGAGCGGGGCGAAATGCTTTTTCGACACGCTCAAAAGGGCGGCCAGGCCGCCCCTTTTCAAACCATTCTTACTTGAGAATGTACTTTTGGGCGGCAGCGGGGATATCCCCGTCGGAAGCGGAAACGGACAGGCAGAAATTGGTATCTGCCGCAGCGCTGAGCTTCTCCAGCTCGGGAATGATGACCTCCATCGCCTCTGCGCCGGTGCCGGTGATCTTCAAAGTGGAATCCACAAAAATGTCCGTCACATCGTAGTTGCCTGCGCAGATCCCGCAGAGGAAGCCGCACAAAGCGTCCTCGCCCTTGATGTCATAGGCGTCGGAGTCCACCAGACGCACAGCGTAAGGAATATCATAGGTCAGCTTCTGGCCCTTCTCGATGACGACCACATTGCCCTGGGATTTTTCCACAGCGGCCTTGGCCAGTTCAATGAGCTTCTTTGTCTTGCCGGAGCCTTTGTTTCCAGTTAAAAGAGTAATCATGGTTCAGTTCTCCTTCTGTTTTTTTTATTCCGTCGCTGGGACGGGAAAGCTGCCCGATGGGGCAGGGATTTCCAAATCAGTGCAGCCTTGCCTCCAAAGCGGCTTTGGCCTCCTCATAGCCGGGCTTGCCCAACAGGGCGAACATATTCTTCTTGTAGCTTTCCACGCCGGGCTGATCGAAGGGGTTGACCCCAAGCATATAGCCGGAAACGGCGCAGGCCTTCTCGAAGAAGTAGATGAGCCTGCCCAGGGTGTCTTCGCTGAAATCGGGAGCATGGATCACCACATTGGGCACGCCGCCGTCGTTGTGGGCCAGCACGGTGCCCTGGAAGGCCTTCTCGTTGATGAAGGCCATGGTGCGGCCCTTCAGATAATTCAGGCCGTCCACGTCGGCGGGATCCACACCCAGGGTGATCTCATGGACGGGCTTGTCGATGAGCACCACCGTCTCGAACATGGAGCGGCTGCCGTCCTGGAGGTACTGTCCCAGGGAGTGCAGGTCCGTGGAGAAAATAACGGAAGCCGGGAACAGGCCCTTCTTGTCCTTGCCCTCGCTTTCGCCGAAAAGCTGCTTCCACCACTCGTTCATCATGGCATAGCGGGGCTCGTAGCTCACCATGACCTCGATGCACTTGTTCTTGTTGTAAAGGATATTGCGGATAGCCGCGTATTTGTAGCAGTCGTTGTTTTCAATGGAGGGGTCGCTGTACCTCTCCTGGGCCTTCCGGGCGCCGGCCATCAGGGCGTCGATATCGGCGCCGGCCACGGCGATGGGCAGCAGGCCCACGGCGGTGAGGACGGAATAGCGGCCGCCCACGTCGTCGGGCACCACAAAGGTCTCGAAGCCCTCCTTGTCGGCCAGCTGCTTCAGGGTGCCCTTCTGCTTGTCGGTAGTGCAGAAGATGCGCTCCCGGGCGCCCTCTTTCCCGTATTTCTTTTCCAGCAGCTCACGGAAGACCCGGAACGCGATGGCGGGCTCGGTGGTGGTGCCGGACTTGGAAATCATGTTGATGGAAACGTCTTTCCCCTCGCAGAGATCCACGATCTCCTGCAGGGCGGTGGAACTGATACTGTTGCCGGTAAAATAAATTTTGGGCGTATCTTTGACCAGGTCGTTGTAGCGGTCGGACTTTAAAAACTCGATAGCGGCCCGGGCGCCCAGATAGGACCCTCCGATGCCGATAACCACAAACACATGGGAATTTTTCCTGATCCGCTGGGCGGCAGCCTTGATCCGCCCAAACTCTTCTTTGTCATAGTCGGTGGGCAGACTGACCCAGCCGAGGAAATCGTTCCCCAGCCCTTTGCCGGACATGAGGGTCTCGTGGGCGGCGGTAACCTGCGCCTGGATCCCTTCATACTCGTGCTGCGCAACAAAGTCCTTCAAGTACCCGTCATTCAGCTTCAGCGGCATTGCAGTTGCACTCCTTTTCTGATTCCTGTAGGACAGATATTTTTCTGTAATTCTATTCTACAATAAGTCTGCGCAATTTGCAAGGTGCTTTTTCACGGGTCCACGGTGCGGGGCAAAAAGCGCCCTGCCGGCGGGGCTTACAGGGTAAAAAATCCCCGCAGCAGGTAAGAAAAGGCGGAGGAAAAGGTGACTGCCTCCACGTCGGAAGCGGCGGTGACGTCTACCGAGCCCACTTCTTCCCCGTCGATAAAATAGCGGATCCTGCCGATCACGTCCCCCTGCTTTACCGGGGCCACCAGATCCTCAAGCAGCTCCACCTTCTGCTCCAGCTTCCCCTTTTCCGAAGCCTTCAGTAAAAGCTTGGGGATCTCCCCCACCTGGGCTTCCACGGTCTCCTCCATACCCCGGGTCAAAGGTACAGCTTCCAGACCGGGCGCCTCCGGCACGGTGACGGCCCAGCCCGCAAAGCCGTAGTCCAGCAGGGCGGCGGCGTCCCGGAAGCGGTCGTCGGTGCTGGCTGCTCCCAGGATCACGGAAATAAGATGGAGGGAATCCCGTTCCGCGGTGGCAGTAATGCAGCTGCCCGCCTGAGAGGTGGTGCCGGTTTTCAGGCCCGTGATCCCCTGGTAAGAGCGGATCAGCTTGTTGGTGTTCACCAGCTGG
>CAZBDS010000271.1:0-2550 GCA_964490735.1 uncultured Acutalibacter sp.
CCAGCTGTCGGCCGACACCGACTGCAGCCCTTCGGCCGCCCGCAGCAGGTCTTCGTCGGCCAGACCCCAGGCCTCCATCCTCACCCGGGACCGTTACATCGAAAATTACTGCGAAAACCTCCGGCGGCTGGGACAGGCCGGGGTAAAATGCGTATGCTACAACTTTATGCCCGTGTTCGACTGGACCAGGACCCAGCTGGACCACCCCCTGCCCGACGGCTCCACCTCTTTAGTGTATTACGAGGAGCAGGCCCGCCGGGTGGACCCCTTAAAAACCGACAGCGACCTGACCCTGCCCGGCTGGGACGCGAGCTACACCCGGGAAGAGCTCCGGGACGTGGCCGCGGAGTACCAGGCCCTTTCCGAAGAGGACCTGTGGAATAACCTCCGCTATTTCCTGGAACACGTGATCCCCGTGGCCGCCCAGGCCGGGATCAACATGGCCATTCACCAGGACGACCCCTGTTGGAGCATCTTCGGCCTGCCCCGCATCGTCAAGGACGGGCAGGACCTGGACCGGCTCCTTTCCCTGGTGGACGATCCCCACAACGGCCTGACCCTGTGCTGCGGCTCCCTGGGCTGTTCCTCCAAAAACGACCTTCCCGCCCTGGCGGCAAAGTACGCCAAAATGGGCCGGATCCATTTTGTCCACCTCAGAAACGTGCAGATTTTGGAAAACGGCTTCGAGGAGCGGGCCCACCTCAGCGCCTGCGGCTCCCTCGACATGTACGCCATCGTCAAGGCCCTGGTGGAAAACGGCTTTGACGGCTACGTCCGGCCGGACCACGGCAGAATGATCTGGGGCGAGACCGGCCAGGCGGGCTACGGCCTTTATGACCGGGCCCTGGGCGCGGCGTACATCAACGGCCTGTTCGAGGCAGCCGAAAAGGAGAAAGGGCATGCCTGAGCTGTCCATTCGCCCCATGGGCCCGGAGGATTACGACACCTTCGACCGGTTTTTGGGGCAGCTCCACCGGCTGCACCAGGCCGCCCGGCCCGACCTGTTCCGGCCCGCCGAACACCCCCTGCCCCCGGACTGGTTCCGGCAGCAGCTGGAAGACCCAAACAGCGTGTTCCTGCTGGCGAAGGTGGACGGCCGCCCGGCGGGCATGTGCCTGTTCGAGTTCCACAACGGCTCCCGGGACCCGTTGCTGTTCCCTATAAAGGAGGTCTATATCAACGACTTTTTTGTGGCGGAGGAATACCGCCGGCAGGGGATCGCCACAGCCCTTTACCGGGAAGCGGAGCGCATCGGCGCGGACCGGGGCGCAAAGCGGGTCTCTCTGATGGTGTGGGCCTTCAACGAAAGCGCCCGGCGCTTTTACGAAAAGCTGGGGCTGAACGTGCGCACCTTTACCATGGAAAAAGAGCTGTAAAAAGCTTTCATTCAATTTATCCAGTAGGAGGAATTTTTATGAAACTCGGTATCATTCAGCAACCGGCCCCCGAAAGCCTGGACTACGCCAAGAGCCTGGGCCTGGACTTCGTGGAATTCGACTGCAACCCCGGCGATTTCTTCGGCAAGCCCATGGCCGAGGTGGTGAAGAACCAGGAGGCCATCAAAGCCGCCAGCGAGCGCACCGGCGTGGAAGTGGGTGCGGTGGGCCGCTGGGCCAGCCACATTCTGGATAAGGAGGGCAAGGTCATTCCCGAGGAATGGGCAGAGGTAAAGGCCGTCATCGACTTCGGCGCTTTCCTGGGCGCCAAATACTATCTGTGCAGCTGCGCCTATGTGCCGGAGCTCTCTTACTACAAGAACATCACCGCCGCCATCAAGGTCTTAAACGACATTGTAGCCTACGCTTCTGAGAAGGGCATGCAGTGCGCCATCGTCAACTGCATCATGGGCGAAAACTATATCCGCACCCCCGAACAGTGGAAGCTGGTCCTGGACGAGGTTCCGGGGCTGGGCATCAAATACGATCCCTCCCACAGCTTCGTCCACGGCGGCCCCCGGGGCGCTTACATGGACGAGACCCTGGAATGGGGCGACCGCTTTACCTACTGCCACATCAAGGGCGTGGTACAACGGGGCGAATCCAGAGAGCCCCAGCAGTGGCAGATGATGAACTTCCTGAAGGCCCACCCCGAGCTCAAGGACGAGCTGCTGCCCCAGGTCTTCAAAAAGAACGACTGGTACGACAATCCCCCCGCCGGCCTGGACGCCATCGACTGGAGAGGCTTCTTCGGCGCCCTGTACAAGCACGGCTACGACGGCTATCTGGCCATCGAGCCCCACTCCGCCACCTGGCGCGGCGAAAAGGGCGAAAAGGGCGTGCAGTACACGGTGAAGTACATTCGCGATCTGATGGTCTAAGCTTTTCCCGCGCTCGGCAAAACCGCAGCAGGGCTGGGCCGCAGATAAACTAAAAAAACAGCAAAAAGAGAACTCCGGGCCGAAACCCGGAGTTCTTCTTTTCAGCTAAGCGCGATCCTTAGCGGGGATTCTTGATAGCAGCCTGCGCCGCGGCCAGACGGGCAATCGGCACGCGGAAGGGAGAGCAGGAAACGTAGGTAAGGCCCACGTTGTGGCAGA
Organism: uncultured Acutalibacter sp.; assembly: GCA_964490735.1. Classification (GTDB taxonomy): domain Bacteria; phylum Bacillota; class Clostridia; order Oscillospirales; family Acutalibacteraceae; genus Acutalibacter. The sequence continues at coordinate 2,537 of CAZBDS010000271.1, forward strand.
ACTCGATGGTGGTC
>CAZBDS010000272.1:0-2549 GCA_964490735.1 uncultured Acutalibacter sp.
GGTGCCCAGGGTCTCCACCGGGTTCTGGGTGGCGATGACGAAAAACGGGGGCTCCAGAGACCGGGTAACGCCGTCCACGGTAACCTGGCTTTCGGCCATGCACTCCAGCAGGCTCGCCTGGGTCCTGGGGGTAGCGCGGTTGATCTCGTCGGCCAACAGGATATTGCAGAATACCGGGCCGGGGCTGAACACGAACTCCCCCCGCTTCTGGTCAAAGAAATTCAGGCCCGTCACATCGGAGGGCAGCAGGTCGGGGGTAAACTGCACCCGGCCGAATTCCGCGCTGACGGATTTTGCCAGCGCCCGGGCCAGCACGGTCTTTCCCATGCCGGGAACGTCCTCCAGCAACACGTGGCCCCCGGCCAGCATAGCGGTCAGCAAAAGGTCCGTAGTGCGCTCCTGGCCTACCAGGACCTTTTGAATATTCTGTTTGACAGCGGTCAGTTTCTCATTCATATTCTTCGGGCCTTCTTCACAAGTATTTTTCTACAGTATAGCAGAAATTTGGAAACAGCACAAGAACAGGCGCAAAAAATCGCCCCTCCGTTGGAAGGGGCGATTTTTTTGCTATTCGGTTCGCAGGGCGGTGACGGGGTCCTTCCTGGCCGCTTTCTTGGAAGGGATCAACCCGCCGATCAAGGTCAGGATCATGCTGAGGGCCACCAGGATTACTCCGCCCACCCAGGGCAGGGCGGCGTTGACGTCCGTGGTGCCGGCAAGGGTGTGGATCACCGCGTTGCCGGGGATCAGCAGCAGCAGCGTAACGCCAATGCCCATCAGGCCGGAGCACAGGCCGATGATGAAGGTTTCGGCGTTAAACACCTGGGAAATGTTGTGCCGGGAAGCGCCCATGGCCCGAAGAATGCCGATCTCCTTGGTGCGCTCCAGCACGGAGATATAGGTGATAATGCCGATCATGATGGAGGACACCACCAGAGAAACGCCCACAAAGGCGATCAGCACATAAGAGATCACGTTGATGATGGTGGTGACAGAGGACATGAGTAGGGCCACGTAATCTGTATAAGCGATCCGGTCCTCCTCGGCGGCGCCGTCGTTGTAGCTTTCGATGCAAGCAGCGATAGCGTCCTTGTCCTCAAAGCTGTCCACGTAAATGGAGATCCCGGAGGGAGCCTCCTCGCTGACCACGCCCAGGGCCGCCAGGACGTCGTCGCAGCTGCCGGAGGAAATGGCGCTGTCGTAGACTTCCAGAAGGGTTTCCTCCTCGGGGTCTTCCAGATAGCGGTCCAGGCTTTCCGCCAGCTGAGACTCGTCCATCATCTGCACCTGCATCAGGGCCTGGGGATCGCCCTCATTGGCTTTTAGCAGCAGCTGCCTGCCGAAGGCCGCCTTGTCGGACACGCCCAGCCGGGACAGATAGAGCTTTGCGTCCTCCGCTTTCTCCCCGTCGTTCTCGGGGGAAAACCGCATGCCGCTCAACACGCTGACCTCTGGGTTTTCCCGCTGGGCCCGCACCACTTCGCTGCCGTCGGTGTAGTCCCGCAGGTAATCCGTCAGCGCGGCGGTATAGCCAAAGCCCTCCCGGAGAGTGGCACCGCCGGCGTCTTCCCTGGGCAGGATCACCCCGGTGATTTTCAGCTTGACGCCTTCTTCCAGCAGCTCCTCCACTTGGGTCATGTCGTCACTTTGGTTTACATAATTTCCATTTTCGTCCTGCTGGTACAGGTCACAGGCGGGAAGGAGCACCATTTCCCGGCCGCAGATTTCTTCAAAGGTAAACTCCCGGGCTTCGGCGGTAACCTCCTCCCCCGCTTCGATCCTGGACAGGTAGTCCCGGTATTCTTTGGCGGGCATCATACCCAGCTCGTACATGGTGGCGGCGGAGATCTCGTGGTTCTCGTTCAGGGCCAGGATCACCTCGTCATAGTTCTGGGGCCACCGGCCGTACAGCAGGTCGTAGCTCTCGATAACGGCGTCGCTGACGCCGGTGCCGTCGCTTTTTGGCATCAGCTGGGAAAAATGGTTGGTAGACCGGTCCATCATGGCGCTCATGTCGCCCATGGGGCCGTTCTGCATAGAGGCCATCTGTCCCATGCCGCTGACGGCGTTGGCGGCCGTGGAGCGGAAGGTGCTGCCGTCGGCGTTGACCAGCTCCCCATCGGGGTCCCGGCTGAACACGCTGAATTTTGTATCGTAGGAGTACACCACGCCGTTTTCGCCGATATACTGGCGAATCTCGCTTTCGGGGTCCTCCAGGTATTTCTTAAAGCCGGTCAAATTATTTTCCGTAATGCTGCCGGTCATGACAGAGGCCATTTCCAGGTCCCGGCCTGTGGACCAGATCCCTTCCAAAGGGTGATCTGCCTTCTGGGGATCGGCGGCGGTCCGGCCCTCCTCCATCATGCTGGAAAGATCGAAGCTGCGGGCCTGTATGGACACGGGATAGGAGGTCATGGTCTCCTTCTGGATATCGGTGATATAGGTATTCACCCCGTTGGAAAGGGACAGGATCAGGGCGATGCCGATGATGCCGATGGATCCGGCAAAGGAGGTCAGCAGCGTGCGGCCCTTCTTGGTCCGCAGGTTGT
>CAZBDS010000273.1:0-2534 GCA_964490735.1 uncultured Acutalibacter sp.
GCACTGCGGCTCGCTTACCAGGGTTTTCCTTCCCCGTCGAAACCTTTACATCCCCAAATGTAGTTTTTGGGCGTTTTTATTATAGCTGTTTCAGGCCGCTTTGACAAGCGGAAATTGTCGGAAACACAAGAACAGCCCTTTTCAAAAGGCAGCGTTTTCCCCCAGAAGAACGTACTTTTCGAGAATCTGATTCAGGCGCACCTGCTCATCGTCTGTCAATGTCAAGCTCTGCTCTTTCCCATAGTTGCTGAGGCTCCCGCAGTCCGAATGATAATACAGGGTTTCGCCCTCTACCACCAAAACGCAATCGCACAGACAGTCCGGCGTTCCTTCGCTCCATTTTTTTCCCGAAACAAGTTCCGACAAAGTTGCAGCATCCTGAGAAGACAACGGTTTGACAGTGCTGTCTCCACTAGTCTGGGCAACGGAAGCCTCTGCCGTCGCTTTACAGCCGACCAACAAAACAAGACAGAGTAAGAAGCAAAACAGTATAGCTGCTTTTTTCATATGCGGCTCGCCTCCCCGTCTAGCGGTTTCGCTCCTTCAGGGCCTGTTCCGCTGTGCGCTTCATATCCCGCTCGGCGGCGGCTTCCCGCTTGTCATACAGCTTTTTGCCCTTGCACAGCCCCACCTGCACCTTCACCTTGCTGTCCTTAAAGTACAGGGACAGGGGGATCAGGGAATACCCCTGCTGCTTGACGATCCCGTACAGCCGCAGGATCTCCCGCTTGTGCATCAGCAGGCGGCGGACCCGCATGGGGTCCCGGTTGAAGATATTGCCGAAGTCGTAAGGGCTGATGTGACAGCCGTTTAAGAGCATTTCTCCGTTTACCACAGAGCACCAGGCGTCCTTCAGGTTCGCCCTGCCCTGCCGAAGGGATTTCACTTCCGTGCCCACAAGCTCGATCCCCGCCTCGAAGGTCTCCTCCACGAAATAGTCGTGATAGGCCTTTTTGTTTTGGGCAATGGTTTTTGTATTTGCCTTTCCGGGCATGGCGTTCACCACCTTTCAGACATTCCTAGTAAGTTTCTCACAGCTCCTGCCTTCCGGCCATGGCCCTTTGCAGCGTCACCTCGTCGGCGTATTCCAGGTCGCCGCCCACGGGAATACCGTAGGCAAGGCGGGTCACCTTCACGCCCAGGGGCTTTAAGAGCCTTGAGAGGTACATGGCGGTGGCCTCCCCCTCTACCGTGGGATTGGTGGCCATGATGACCTCCTGCACGGCGCCGTCCATGCGGGAAAGCAGCTCTTTGATGTGAAGCTGGTCGGGGCCCACGCCGGAAAGGGGCGAAATGGCCCCGTGGAGCACATGGTACTGGCCGGTATACTCTCCGGCCCGCTCCAAAGCAAACACGTCTTTGGGGTCCTCCACCACACAGATGACGGTTTTGTCCCGCAGATCGTTGCGGCAGACGGGGCACAGCTCGCTGTCGGTCAGGTTGCAGCACACCGAGCAGTAATGGATCTTCTCGTGAGCTTCTACAATGGCGGAAGCGAAGCTTTCCGCCTCCTCCTTCGTCATATCCAGCACGTGATAAGCCAGGCGCTGGGCGTTTTTGTGACCGATGCCCGGCAGGCTTTCAAACTTTTCCACCAGCCCCTCCAGCGGGGGCACATGATAGCTTCCCATCAGAACAACCCCGGCATACCAGCGCCCATGCCGCCGGTGAGGGCGCCCATCTTTTCGTCCTTCTCCTGGTTGGCGGCACGAAGGGCGCCGTTGACCGCGGCGGTAACCAGGTCGCCCAGCATTTCCGCGTCGTCCGGGTCGATGACCTCGGGCTTGATCTCCACCGACTTCACCTCCAGCTTGCCGGTAACGGTGGCCTTTACGGCGTCGCCACCGGCGGTGGAGGTGTATTCCTTCTCTTCCAGCTCTGCGGAAATTTCCGCCATCTGCTCCTGCATTTTCTGGGCCTGACGGGCCAGCTGCTGTAAATTGGCGGCTCCTCCGCCGCCGTAACCCTGGGGCAGTCTTGCTTTCATAACACATTCCGTCCTTTCTGAATCTATCGGGATCTCCCGTTTTTTAGAAGGGGATCTGTTCCTCGCTGAGCGGTTCCTGCTCAGGCTCGTCTTCCATTTCCTCGCTTACGTCGATGCCGGATTCCTGGGCCCGGCGGGCCAGCGCTTCTAAGGGGTCTTCCTGTTCCTCCTCGGGGCCGCCCTTCCGGTAGGGGCCCAACTTGTAGACCCGGCCCGTCACGGCGCGAATGGCCTCCCGCATACGTTCCCGCTGCTCGGAGCGTTTCAGGAATTCGAAGGCGATCTCCGGGGCCTCGATGAGCATATAGTCTCCGCTGATATAGGCGGAGGAACCCTCAAAGGCCATAGCCACGCTCTTGGTGGAATTTTTGATGACCTGCAGGATCTCCGGCCACTCCAAAAAGCGCTGGGCGTTGGCGGAAAGGGCCTTGATGTCCACCGCAGGCTTTTCCGGCGGCTTGGGGGCCGCGGGAGCGGGCGTTGGGGGCTGCCGTTCCGGCTGTTCGGCAGGCAGGGGCGCGCTGTCGAATACCGGGGGCTCGGGCGG
>CAZBDS010000274.1:0-2521 GCA_964490735.1 uncultured Acutalibacter sp.
CGAGAATACGAAGGCACCCGCCACAACGCCGGCTTTATGGCCCTGGACGCCATCGCCGAAAAGTACGGCGGGGAAGTAAAGCGGATCAAATTTAAGGGCCTTGTGGGAGAATGCCGGATCGCCGGGAAAAAGGTGCTGCTCCTAAAGCCCTCCACCTTTATGAACCTCAGCGGCCAGTCGGTGCGGGAGGCCATGAGCTTTTACAAGCTTCCCCCCGAACGGGTGCTGGTGCTCTTCGACGACATCAACCTGGAGCCCGGCAAGCTGCGGATCCGCCGGAAGGGCAGCGATGGCGGCCACAACGGCATGAAAAACATCATCTATCTTTCGGGCTCCGACCAGTTCCCCCGGATCAAGGTGGGCGTGGGTAAAAAGCCCCACCCGGAATACGACCTGAAGGACTGGGTGCTGTCCCGGTTCAGCGAAAAGGAGCGGGAATCCCTTTCCCCCGCCTTGAAAAACGCGGCGGCGGCGGCGGAGCTCATCGTAAAGGGCGACATCGACCGGGCCATGAACTTGTACAATTGACGAAACCCAAAGGACAGGCAAGGATACTTTATGAAATTTATTTCCCACGCAATGAAGCACTGGCCGGAATACGCGGCCCTATCCAAAGCTGTGAAGGAAGGCGCGGTGCCCGCGGCGGTCACCGGTCTTTCGGGGATCCACAAATGCCTTGTGATCGCCGAGCTCTGCCGGGAGACCGGCAGGCGGGCCCTGGTGCTGGCGGCGGACGAGGCCGAGGCCCAGCGCTTTGCCGAAGACCTCAGCGCCCTGGGCCTTTCCCCTGTCCTCTATCCCGTCCGGGACTTGGGCTTCCGGGACGTGGCAGGAATCTCCCACGAATACGAGCGGCTGCGGCTGGAAGCCCTCACCCGGCTGCTGGACGGCTCCTGCAACTGCGTGGTTGCCTGCATGGACGCCGCCCTGCAGTATACCATGGGTCCTAAGGAGCTTTCCTCCCGGCTGTTTCCTTTAAAAACCGGCATGGAGCTGAAAATTGAGGACCTGCTTGCCGCCCTGGTGCGGTGCGGCTACGTCCAGGAAGACCAGATCGAGGGTCCGGGGCAGTTCAGCCGCCGGGGCGGCATTGTAGACTTCTTTTCTCCCGGCAGCGAAAGCCCGGTGCGGGTGGAGTTCTGGGGGGACGAGATCGACTCCATGGCCTATTTCGACCTTCGCTCCCAGCGCAGGTCGGACCCCATGGACGCCGTGATCCTGGCCCCCTGCGTGGAGGTGATCCCCGCCGAGCGGGGAGCTCTCGCGAAGCAGATCGAAAAGCTGGCCGGGACCCTGCGGGGCAAGACCGCCCCCAAGGCCAAAGAGATCCTTTTTTCCGAGGCGGAAAAGCTCAAAAGCGGCCTGCACCTGGGCTCCATGGACAAATTCCTCCCCCTCGTGTATGGGGAGCCCTCCACCCTTTTCGACTATTTCCCGGAGGAAGACAGCCTGCTGTTTTTCTCCGAGGGCAACAAGCTGAAGGAGCGGATCCGCACCACCCTCTGGCAGTGGGGCGAGGACTTAAAGGGGTTCCTTGCCGACGGCGTGCTGTGCAAGGGCCTGGACCGCTACAGCGAAACCTGGGACTACGCCCTGGAATGGGCCGGTCAGGCCCCCACCCTCTTTTTGGACATTTTTGCCCGGGGCAGCTACGAGATTCCCACCCGCACCCTGCTGAATCCCACGGTCCGGCAGCTTTCTGTGTGGGGCGGCGGCGTACAGCTGCTCGCAGAGGACCTTTCCTCCCTGCTCTCCCAGGGCCGGGCCTGCGTGGTGCTGGCCGGTACCCAGCGGGCCGGAGAAACCCTGGCAGACGATTTAAAACAGGCGGGCCTTCCCGCTTCTTATCTGGAAAACCCCGCCTCCGTGGCCCGGGGCACCGTGGTGGTCACTACGGGCTCTCTTTCCGCGGGCTTTGACCTGCCGGGCGGAGCTTTTGCCCTCATCACCCATGGGAAACTGGCGGCCGCCAAGGTCAAAAAGCCCAAGCGGGACAAGAACAGCAAGGAGATCTCTTCCCTCTCGGAGCTCTCTCCGGGGGACTACGTGGTCCATTCCGCCCACGGCATCGGCGTGTTCGAATGCATTCACAAGCTGGAGATGAACGGCATCACCAAGGACTACATCAAGGTGCGCTACGCGGGGAGCGACATCTTATACGTGCCCGTCACTCAGCTGGACATGGTCTCCAAATACATCGGCCCCCGGGAGTCCACGGCGGTCAAGCTCAGCCGCCTGGGCGGCAGCGACTGGCAGCGGCAGAAGACCAAGGTCCGGGCGGCGGTGAAGGACATCGCCAAGGACCTGATCCAGCTCTATGCCCAGCGCATGCAGCAAAAGGGCTTTGCTTTTCCCCCCGACGGGGAATGGCAGCACGATTTTGAGTCCCACTTTGAATACGACGAGACCGAGGACCAGCTGCGCTGCATCAATGAGATCAAGGACTACATGGAGCGGGACGTGCCCATGGACAGGCTGCTGTGCGGCGACGTGGGCTTCGGCAAAACCGAGGTGGCGCTGC